>JAWVEW010000146.1:0-6057 GCA_033856495.1 Miltoncostaeaceae bacterium
CGGCGGTCGGTGCTGCCGCCCGAGCGCACGGCCCGGGTCGCCGTCGAGGCGGCGAGCCCGTTCGGCTGGGAGCGCTGGACCGGGGACCGCGGGGAGATCGTCGCCATCGACCGCTTCGGCGCCTCCGCGCCGGGCGAGAAGGTGCTCGCGCAGCTTGGGATCACCCCCGAGGCGGTCGCCGAGGCCGCCCGGCGGTCCCTCGCCGCGACCCGGTGAGCGTCCGCGTGAGCCTGGGCACCAGCGCCCGGGCGGTCCGCGACGCCTGGGACCTGGCGTCGGCCACGGGGCTGGCGGGGCGCGTGCGGGCGGGCGATGCCTCCGCCTTCGGCACGCACGCCGGCAGCGCCCGCGACCGGCTCGGCTGGCTGCGGGCTCCGGTCGAGGGGCGCGGGCACGTCGCGGACATCGCGTCGCTCCTGCGCCAGCTGCGGTCGGAGGGGGTCCGCCACGCCCTCGTCCTCGGGATGGGCGGCAGCAGCCTGTCGCCGGAGGTCACTCGGCGCACCTTCGGCCACCGGTCCGGCGTCGAGCTGCGCGTGCTGGACTCCACCGACCCGACCGCCGTCGCCGCGGCCGGGGCGGGGGTCGACCCGGAACGGGCGCTCTACATCGTCTCGTCCAAGAGCGGGACCACCGTCGAGACGCTCGCGTTCCTCGACCATTTCTGGGCCCAGGCGGAGGCGGCGCTCGGCGCCGGCGCGGCCGGCCCGCGCTTCGTGGCGATCACCGATCCCGGCACGCCGCTGGCCGAGGAGGCCGCGACCCGGGGCTTTCGGGGCGTGGCCCAGAGCCCGCCGGACGTCGGCGGCCGCTACTCGGCGCTCTCGCCCTTCGGGCTCGTCCCGATGGGCCTGGCCGGCGTCCCCCTCCAGCCGCTGCTCGACCGGGCCCAGGTGGCGCTGGCGTCAGACGACGGCCCGCGCCTGGGCATCGCCCTGGCGGCGCTGGCGGAGGCCGGCCGCGACAAGGTGACGCTCGTCCAGGACCCGCCGATCGGCGCCTTCGGGCTCTGGGTCGAGCAGCTCCTGGCCGAGAGCCTCGGCAAGGAGGGCAGGGGGGTCGTGCCGGTGGAGGGGGAGCCGCTGGCGGACGCGGACGTCTACGGCCCGGACCGGGCCTTCGTCTACCACCGCATGACCGGGGAGCACGACGCGGATCTCGCCGACCTGGCCTCGGAGGGCCACCCGGTGCTCACGCTGGACGTGCCGGAGCCGCTCGAGCTGGGCGCCCTCTACCTCTCCTGGCAGCTGGCGGCCGCCTGCGCGGGGGCGCTGCTGGGCGTGGACCCGTTCGACCAGCCGGACGTCCAGGGGGCCAAGGACGCGACGTCCGCGGCCCTGAGCGCCATGCTCGCGGGCGCGGAGACGCACGACGGGCTGGAGGGGCCGCAGGCGCTGGCCCGAGCGCTCCAGGGGGCCGGTCCCGGCGGCTACCTGGCGCTGCAGGCCTTCTGCCCGCCCTCGCCGGCCATGGAGCGCGGGTTGGCCGCGATCCGTGTCGCCGCCCGCGCCCGCAGCGGGGTCGCGACCACGGCCGGCTTCGGCCCGCGCTACCTGCATTCCACCGGGCAACTCCACAAGGGCGGTCCGGAGGGCGGCGTCTTCGTCCAGCTGCTCAGCGAGGACGAGGTCGATCTCCAGCTTCCCGGCCGCTCCTACGGGTTCGGCCACCTGAAGCGGGCGCAGGCGCTCGGCGATGCGCGCGCGCTGGCCGAGCGCGGCCGGCGTCCGGTGCGGATCGGGCTCGGGCCCGACCCCCGCGAGGGCCTGGCCGCGGTGCTGGCGGCGCTCGGGCCGAGGTAGGGAGCCCGATGCCCTCACCCGAGGTGGTGGTCGTGCCGGACGCGGCGGCGCTCGCGCGGGAGGCCGCCGACCAGGTTGCGCGCGTGATCGCGGGAGGCTCTCCGGACCGGCCCGCGGCCGTGGCGCTCTCCGGCGGCTCCACGCCGCGCGGCGCCTACGAGCGGCTGGCCGCGGCCGGGCTCCCGTGGGATCGGGCGGAGCTCTTCTTCAGCGACGAGCGGCTCGTGCCGCCCGACCACCCCGCCTCCAACGTCCGGATGGTGCGCGAGGCGCTGCTCGACCCGGCGGGCGTGGCGCCCGAGCGGGTCCACCGCATCAGGGGCGAGCTGCCGCCCTGGACCGCCGCCGCGCTGGCCGAGGCCGAGCTTCGGGCAACCCGGCCCGGGCGCTGGCCGGCGCTCGACCTGGTGCTGCTGGGGATCGGGGAGGACGGCCACACGGCGTCGCTCTTCCCTGGAGCGCCCGAGCTCGCCGAGCGCTCGCGCGCCGTGGTGCCGGTCCACCGGAGCGATCTGCCCCAGCCCTGGCGCGCCACGATGACCCTGCCGGCGCTGAACGCCGCGCACGCGGTCCTCATCCTCGCGGACGGCGCCGCCAAGGCGGCCGTGGTCCGCCGCGCGATCGCCGGCGACCCCGCCCTGCCGGCGGGGCTGGTGCGCCCCGCCGGCAGGCTCACCTGGCTCGTCACCGAGGCTGCGGCCGGCGAGCTCTCGTAGCTACCCCTCGCCCAGCTCCGTCGGCACCAGCTCGAGCTCCAGGACCCGCCCGCCGCGGATCACGGTCAGGGGCACCGGACGCCCGATCAGCTCGGGCCGAAGCAGGCGCTGCAGCTCCGGGACGTCGCGCACGGGCTCCGGGCCCAGCGCCACGATCACGTCCTCGGGGCGCAGGCCCGCCCGTTCCGCCGGGCCCCCCGCCACGAGGTCCGTCACCTCGACACCGCTCGCCCGGCCGAGCTCGCGGCGGGCGCGCGGCGGCAGCGGCCGCGGGCCGCCGCCCACGCCCACGAAGGCCCGGCGCACCCGCCCGTCCCGCATCAGCGAGCCGATGATGCCCCGGGTGGCCTCCGTGATGGGCACCGCGAGCCCCAGCCCGACGCCGGCGACCGCGGTGTTCACGCCCACGACGCGCGCCCGCCCGTCCGCGAGCGCCCCGCCCGAGCTGCCGGGGTTCAGGGCGGCGTCGGTCTGGATCACGTCGTCGATCAGCCGGCCCACCGGCCCCAGCCGGGCCGGCAGCGAGCGCCCGAGCGCCGACACCACCCCGGCGGAGACCGAGCCGGCGAAGCCATAGGGGTTGCCGATGGCGACCACGATCTGGCCCACGCGCAGGCGGGCCGCGTCGCCGAGCGCCGCCGGCCGCAGGTCGCGCGCGTCCGTCCGCAGCACCGCGAGGTCGGACAGTGGATCCGCGCCCACCAGCGCGAACCCCGCCTCCCGGCCGTCCACGAAGGTCGCCCGACCCTCGCGGGCTCCCGCGACCACGTGGGCGCTGGTCAGCAGGTAGCCGTCTGCGGTGAGGACGATCGCGCTGCCGGCGCCGACGGCGGCCCGCGGACCGCGCCCGGGGCGGCCGACGCGCAGGCTCGCCACCGAGGGCGAGAGCCGCTCGGCCACGCCGGCCACCGCGCGCGAGTAGGCGTCGAGCGCCTCCTCCTCGTCGAGCTCCGGAGTGGGGTCGTCGTAGGGGGGCGGAGGCGTGCGCTCCGAGGTCGCCTCCACCTCAGCCCTCCGTCGCCGATCCGCCGTCGAGGTCGACGACGACCTGCCGCTCCTCGGCTCCCCGCACCAGCGTCAGCGGAAGATCCGCGCCGCCCGAGAGGCCGTCGATCGCCGCGTAGAGGTCGTCGGCGGTCGCCACCGGCTGGCCGCCGGCGGCCACGATGAGGTCGCCGCGCTCGATTCCCGCCCGCGCGGCTGCTCCGCCATCCTGGATCGCCCGGACCAGCAGCCCCGCGTGCTCGGGGAGGCCCACGGCCGCGCGGAGGCGGCGGGCCACGTGGGGCGGCGCGATGGCCACCCCCAGGGTCCTCCGGGGCGGCGACTCCCGTCTCCAGAGGGCCTCCGCGCGCTCGCGCAGGCCGGCGTCGGCCGCGATCGCCAGGATCAGCCCGCCGTCGAGGCGCACCGTGTTCAGCCCGAGGAGGCGCCCCTCGGGATCCGCGAGGGGGCCGCCCGAGGACCCGCGGGGCAGGGGCGCGGTGTGCTCGATGCTGCCGCCGATGCGCCGCCCGCGCGGCCCGCGGTGGGTGCGGCCGGTCGCGGAGACGAATCCCAGGGTCGCCCGCAGTCCCCGTCCGCCGGGGTTGGCGAGCGCCACGACGGCGCTGCCCAGGTCGACCGCCGGATCGAGCGCCCACTCCACGGCCGGGGCGTCCGCCGTGTCCACCGCCAGCACCGCGAGGTCTCCGTCGACGTCGGCGCCGACGACGCTCGCGGTCGCCACCCGGCCGTCGGCGAAGGTCACCGAGGTCTCCTGGCGGCGCAGGTTGTGCGCGTTCGTGAGGACGCGCCCCTCGCCGATGACCACCCCGGAGCCCACCCCCCAGCCCCGGCCGAGGCCGACGACCGACGGGCCGACCTGCCCTGCGACCCGCTGCACCGTGTCCCGTATCTCGGCCAATGCGCCCATGTCCATCCTCCCTTGTTACTTGCTGATCGCAAGTTACCACCCTCGGCGGCGGGCGCGCCTCGCCGGCGGCGGACAGGGACGACGGCGTCCCGTATCGGGACCGTCCTTCGGTCCCATGAGCCGGCGAGAGGGGACCGGGAGCGCCCCGGCCACCCCGGAGCCGCCCCCCGGCCCGCCGGCCGGCGACGCCTCGCCCGGCCTCGCCGCCGTTCCATTGGCACGCTCCATTGGCGTGCCATGATGGCAACCGAAGGTCGCTGGCCAATTGGCCGCAGGGTGCGCGGTCAATTGGCCAACTGGTGCCGGCTGGCCCTGATGACGCATGATGAGAGGGATTGCGCGATCGCCTGCCACCCACCGCCGCTCGATGGCCAATTGACCGTCACCTCCGCGGCCAATTGGCCACAGGCCATTCTGGCCTGCCATCGCGAGTGATTGGCACGCGCCGGCGGGCCGGCCCTGCAGACCGCCTCAGACCTCGGCAACATTGGCGCCATGGCACCAGACCCGGAGCGAGGGGCGCGGGACCGGACGCCGACCGCGGCGCCCGAGGGGCTGCGCTCGCCGCTCCACGAGGCGCTGGCCCAGATCGGCGATCGCTGGACGTTGGCGCTGATCGCCGCGCTGCTCCCTGGTCCGCGGCGCTTCAGCGACCTGCTGGAGGACCTCCCGGGCATCGCCCCGAACGTGCTGACCCAGCGGCTGCGCAGCCTCGAGCGGGCCGCGCTGGTCGTCCCGCGCAGCTACTCGGACCGTCCACCGCGCTTCGCCTACGAGCTGAGTGCGGCCGGCCGCGAGCTCTCCGGCGCCCTGCGCCTGCTCGCCGAGTGGGGGGCCCGGCACGCCGGCGGCGGGGAGGCGCCGGTCCACGGCCTGTGCGGCACGCCGCTGGAGGCGCGCTGGTACTGCGCGACGTGCGAACGCGCGGTCGAGGAGGACGAGGCGGCCGGGGACGCCTTCGTCTGACGGGGCGTCCCCGGCCTCCTGATCAGCCCAAGAGCGCCAGCCCAGCGCCGAGCGGGCCCGTCGGCCCCAGGAGGCGCCCGACGAGGTCGAGCGGGGAACCCCCGGCGCCCAGCAGGGTCTCGAGGGGGTCGGTCTCGCCGAGCGGCTTGGACATCACGTCAGTGGGCACCAGCGCGCTCGCGGTGCTGGCGAGCGCCTCCGTGGCGTCGGGGTCGCTGGGGAGCACACCGCCGAGCACGCCGGCGAGGAGGTTGCTGACGAGCGCCAGCGGGTCCACGGGCAGCGACACCGGCGCCGCTGCGGCGCTGGCCGCCAGCGAGCCGCCGGACACGGTCAGCGTGGCGCCGACCGCCAGCGCTGCGATGACCGCACGCCTTCTACGACGAGGGGTGGTCGGCTTCATCGCGATCGTCATCCTTTCGCCGGAGGGCGGCGCTGCTGGTCCCGCCTGCGCCCCGTCGGGGCTCGGCACCGGGTCTCGTTCGGGCGCCCGGCCCCGGGGGGCCCTGCGCGTGTCGCGGCCACCTGGTCCCAGCCTCGGGCCGCGGAGCGATCGTAGTGTCGCGAGTCGCCCCAGGGAGGGGCCGCCGGAGGATGCGCAACCGCGATTGCAGCGCGGCCGGCCGGCCGGCGCCCCATCCCAGACGCACGACGGCCC
>JAWVEW010000147.1:0-7656 GCA_033856495.1 Miltoncostaeaceae bacterium
GGGGCCGGGCGGGGTAGCCGGCGGCTGCCAGCACCACCGCGACGCAGGGCTCGGGGGAGATGCTCAGCGGCGCGTCGGCCAGCCGGCCGGCGGCGGCCTGGCGCAGCCGCTCCAGGAGGTCGTCGCCCGACCGCGGCAGGATCGCCTGCGTCTCGGGGTCACCGAAGCGTACGTTGAACTCGAGCACCCGCGGGCCCTCCGCCGTCATCATCAGGCCGGCATAGAGGACGCCGCGGAACGGCGCCCCGTTGCGGGCCATCCAGGCCAGGACGGGCCGGTGCACCTGGTCCAGCAGCAGGTCGGCCAGCGCATCTGGCAGGTCGGGCACGGGCGAGACCGACCCCATGCCGCCCGTGTTGGGGCCGACGTTGCCCTCGCCGATGGGCTTGTAGTCGCGAGCGGGCGGGAAGCGCACCGCGCGCTCGCCGTCGCACAATGCGATGAGCGACACCTCGTGCCCGGCGAGCCCCTCCTCCACCAGCGTGACGCCGCCGGCGTCGCCGAAGGCGCGCTCGACCAGGCAGGCCTCCAGCGCGTCGCGCGCCTCCGCCACGGTGCGCGCGACGACGACGCCCTTGCCGGCGGCGAGGCCGTCCGCCTTCACGGCGACCGGCAGGCCGAGCGCGCGCACGGCGTCCATCCCGTGCTCGACGTTCTCGACCGCCTCGAAGCGGGCCGTCGGCACCCCGGTGGCGGCCATCACCTCCTTGGAGAAGGCCTTGCTGCCCTCGAGCCGGGCGGCGCGCTGCGACGGGCCGAGCACGGCGACGCCGGCCGCGGTGAGACGGTCGGCGAGCCCGGCGACCAGCGGCCCCTCGGGCCCGACCACGGCGAGCTCGGCGCCGCGCTCCCGCGCCAGCGCCACCAGCCGGTCGTGGTCCTCCAGGGGGATCGAATGGACCTCCGCGTCCTCCGCGATGCCCGGATTCCCGGGCGCGCAGACGATCCGCGGACGCTCGGGCGAGCGCGCGAGCGCGCGCACGAGGGCGTGCTCACGGCCCCCGCCGCCGACCACCAGGACCGTCGAGCGCATGGGCTTCAACTCTAGTGCGCCGGCGGACCGCGTGCGGAGCCGCCCGGACCGCGATGCGGCCGGCCGGCCCCGCGCTACCATGGCGCTCCCATGACCGACCCTCCGCGCCCCCTCCCCAACTCGGAGCGCGAGGCGCGGCGCGCGCTCCTCCACGAGGCCCTGGTCGAGCTCGCGAGCACCGACCACCCCGAGCACGCGGCGGACGAGGTGCTGCGGGCCCTCGATGCCTACGTGGACGGGCACGCCTCGCTGGAGCCGCGCGAGCCGCCCGTCATGGAGTTCGCCCCGCGCGGCGGCCACCCCGCGCCGCGAACGTCGGCGACCCGCTGGAACCTCTGGCTCGCCGTGGCCGCCGCCCTAGCCGCCACCATCGCCGTGGCGGTGACCATCTCCGCCGCCAAGCTGGCCGCCATCGTGATCATCGGGATCTGGGTCGTGGCGGCGCTGGCGATGACCCTCACCTGACTCGGCGCCGGCCCCCTCACCTGGGGAGGGTGATCGAGCCGTCGTCCTCGATGGTCCAGCCCGGGTTGTGGGCGATCTCCCAGGGGTGGCCGTCGGGATCGACGAAGACGCCCGCGTAGCCGCCGTAGAAGGTCGGAGCCGGCTCGCGCGTGACCGTCGCTCCCGCACGCCGTGCCTCCTCGATCAGCGCGTCCACCTGCGCCGGCGAGCGGAGGTTCTGCGCCAGCGCGATGCCGCCGAAGTCCCCGATAGTCGTGTCCTCCACGGCGCAGTCCGCCGCCAGGTCGGCGCGTCCCCACAGCCCGAGCACCAGGCCGCCCGCCTGGAAGAAGACGATGTCGGCGCCCGCCGGCGCCATGTTCCGCCACCCCAGCGCCTCGTAGAAGGCACGCGCCCGGTCCAGGTCCCGGACGCCGAGGGTCACGAGGCTGACGCGCTGCTCCATCGGTCCTCCCCTCCGTCAGGGCTTTTGGTACCGGGTGCCGCGCCGCTCGCCCGTTCGGACGAGGCGGCCGTCCGCCAGGAGGCGGTCGAGCAGCGCGAGGCTCTGGACCCGATCGAGGCCCGTCGCCTCCCGTACATCGGCGTTCCGTATGGGACCGTCGTCCGCGAGGCGCTCCACGAGGCTCGTGAGCTCACCGAGGCCCAGCCGAAGGCCGGCAGGCGGCCGCAGGCTGCCCAGCAGCGTATCGGTGGCGCCGCCACGCTGACCTTCCTGCCCGCAGGAATCCCCGATCGCGCAGCCGCTTCAGGACGTCGCGTGCCCCCTGGCCGCTGGCGGCGGGCGACGCTCACCACCGCGATCGCCGTGCCATCGAGGTCGAGCGAATGCGGCTCGTAGCGGCCCAGGTCATGGGCGCTCCCGAGCGCGGTGTGAATTGCATCTGCGGTCCAGACGTCGAGCGGTCGGTCACGGAGGGCGCCGGAGTGCTCGACGCCTACGAGGACGCCGCCGCCGCTGGCGTTGGGGAATGCGACGGCCGCGGGCTGGAGCGGCTGGTTGCCGACTCCCGACTCGAACTCGACATGCTCGCTCTCACGCGGGAACCGGCGGCCGCTCAGATCTCCACCTGGTCGATGACCTCGTGGCGCCCCTGCCCCGTGCCGATCAGGGTCACCGGCACGTCGAGCCACTCCGAGATCAGCTCGACGTAGGCGCGCGCCCGCGGCGGCAGCTCGGCCAGGGTGCGGGCGCCGGTGAGCTCCTCGTCCCAGCCCGCCAGGTCGCGGTAGACCGGCTGGCAGCCGTGGAACACGGTCTGGTGGTAGGGGAGCTCATCGAGCAGCTCGCCCTCGCGCGTCCGATAGGCGACGCAGACCCTCACCCGCTCGAAGCCCGACAGCACGTCGAGCTTGGTGAGGGCGAGCTCCGTGATGCCGGACAGCCGCACCGCGTAGCGCAGGGCCACCAGGTCCAGCCAGCCGCAGCGGCGCTGGCGGCCGGTGGTGGTGCCGAACTCCTGCCCCCGCTCGCCGATCCGGCGGCCGTCCTCGTCGTCGAGCTCGGTGGGGAAGGGCCCCTCGCCCACGCGCGTGACGTAGGCCTTGCTGACCCCCAGCACGCGGTCGATGCGGGTCGGTCCCACGCCGGTGCCCGTGCAGGCCGCGCCGGCGATCGGGTTCGACGAGGTGACGAAGGGATAGGTACCGTGGTCGATGTCCAGCATCGTGCCCTGGGCGCCCTCGAAGAGCACCCGCTGACCGGCCCGCAGCGCCCGGTCGAGCAGGAGGGCCGTGTCCACGATGAAGGGCCGCAGCTGCTCCGCGTGGCCCAGCAGGCTCTCGGTCACCTCGTCCGGGTCCAGCCGGGGCAGGCCGTAGACCCGGTCGAGGACCTCGTTCTTGGTCTCCAGAGCGGCGGCGATCTTGCGGCCGAGGATCTTCGGGTCGAGCAGGTCCTGCGCCCGGATGCCGACCCGGGCCGCCTTGTCCTGGTAGCAGGGGCCGATGCCGCGCCGCGTGGTGCCGATCGAGAACTTGCCGAGGCGGGTCTCGGAGGCCCCGTCGAGCATGACGTGGTACGGCATGATGAGGTGCGCGTTGCCGCTCACGCGCAGCTGGTCCACCGCCACTCCGCGCGCCGACAGGTCGTCGATCTCGCGGCACAGCACGCCGGCGTCGATCACCACGCCGTTGCCGATCACGCAGAGCGTGCCCGGGTAGAGGATTCCCGAGGGGATCAGGTGGAGCTTGTAGACCTCGGTGCCGGCGACGATCGTGTGGCCGGCGTTGTTGCCGCCCTGGTAGCGGGCGACCACGTCGCTGCGCTCGGCGAGCAGGTCGACGACCTTGCCCTTGCCCTCGTCACCCCACTGCGCGCCGACGACGACGGTCGCCGGCATCAGCCGCCCCCCCCGCCGCCCACCTACCCGACCCCGGCGGGCATCTCGTCCGTGACCGAGCTGCGGGCCAGGTTGGCGAACTTGGCGTAGGTGCCCTGGAAGGCGAGCTTGATGCGCTCGGTGGGGCCGTTCCGGTGCTTGGCGAGGTGGACCTCGGCGATGCCCGGATCGTCGCTGTGGTCGTTGTAGTAGTCATCGCGGTAGATCATCAGCACCATGTCGGCGTCCTGCTCGATGGCGCCGGACTCGCGCAGGTCCGACAGCAGCGGCCGCTTGTCGGTGCGGGCGTCCGGCGAGCGGTTGAGCTGGGAGACCACGATCAGCGGCACGTCGAGGTCGCGCGCCAGGAGCTTCAACCCGCGCGAGATGGCCGAGATCTCCTGCACCCGGTTCTCGTCGCGCCGGCCCGGGGCGGGGGCGCCCTCCATGAGCTGGATGTAGTCGACGATGACGAGGTCGAGGCCCTCGCGGCTCTTCAGCCGGCGGGCCTTGGTGCGCATCTCCCCCACGGTGGTGCCGGCCGAGTCGTCGATGAAGAGGCGCGAGCGGGCCAGCCGGTCGGCCGCCTCGGCCACCCGGGGCCAGTCGTCGTTGGTGAGACGGCCGGTGCGCATGCGGGTGAAGTCGACCATCGCCACCGAGCAGAGCAGACGCTGGATCAGCTCCTCGCCGCTCATCTCGAGGCTGAAGAGGGCGACCGTCTTGCTGTCGGCGAGGGCGGCGTGCTCCGCCATCCCGAGCGCCAGCGCGGTCTTGCCCATGCTCGGCCGGGCCGCCACCACGATCAGGTTCGCCTGGCGGAAGCCGCCGGTCAGGCGGTCGAGGTCGAGGAAGCCCGAGGCCAGGCCCACGAGCGGCGAGCCGCGCTCGCTGGCGGCGGTCAGGCGCTCCATCCCGGCGATCACCAGGTCGTGGGCGCTGGTGAAGTCGCCCCGGACCCGCTTCTGGGAGAGGCCGTAGACGAGGTCCTCGGCGCGCTGCACCATCTCCACGGTCTCGCCCTCGCGCTGGGCGACGAGCTTCTCGATCTCGTGGCCGACCTGGAGCAGACGCCGCTGGGTGGCGGCGTCGTGGACGATCTCCGCGTAGGTGCGATAGGTCGCGGCGATGTAGGGCGTCGCCATCAGGTCCAGGACTGCGACGCGGCCGCCGGCGGTCTCCAGGTCGCCGGACTTGATCAGCTGCTCGATCACCGTGATCGGCTCGATCGGCTCGCCGGCCTGGAACAGGTCCATGATCGCCGCCCAGATGCGGCGGTGGCCCTCGCGGTAGAAGTCGTCGGCCGACACGAGCGCGGCCGTCTCGGCGACGTTGGCCGGCACGTCGATCAGCGCGCCGAGGAGCATCGCCTCGGCCTCGAGGTTCTGGGGGGGAGGGGTTCGTTCAGCCATGGGGCACCTCGAGGCCGATGCTCGCGACGAGCGCCGGCGCCAGCGCCGGGACGGTCGGGCCGCCGACGCGGCCTGAAGCGCTAGTCCAGGAGCGGGCTGACGATCGTCTTCACCTCGGCCATCAGGTCCGGTCCGAGCTCGATCGGGACCGTGTAGGTGCCGACCGCGCGGATCGGCGGCTCGACGGTGATCTTCCGGCGGTCGACCTCGACCCCCCGGGCCTGGAGGATGGCGTCGGCCACGTCGCCGGCGGTGATCGACCCGAACAGCCGCCCGTCGTCGCCGGCCTTGGCCTTCAGGGTCAGGATGGTGCGGCCGAGCAGCGCGGCCAGCTCCTTCGCCTGCTCGACGGCCCGCGACTCGGCCGCCTTGCGGCGCTCCTCGCGGCGCTGCACCTCGGCGATGAGGGCGGGCGTCGCCAGCTCCGCCAGCCGGCGGGGCTGCAGGAAGTTGCGCATGTAGCCGCGGCTGACGCTGACGACCGAGCCCGCCGAGCCGAGCCCATCCACGTCCTGGAGGAGGATGGCCTGCATGCCTAGAACGGGATGTCGTCGTCGCCGACGGCTACGGGCTGCTCGTCGGAGCGATCGACCGGCAGGTCGCCGCCGGCGGCCGGAGCGGCGGCGTAGTCGCCACCGCCACCGTTGACCGAGTCGCCGCGGCTGTCCAGGAAGAAGACGTCGTTCGCGATGACCTCGACGCTCTGACGGCGGTTGCCGTCCTGGGCCTGCCACTCCCGCCACGAGAGGCGGCCGTCGACGCCGATGCGCCGCCCCTTGCTGAGGTAGGTGCTCGCGGTCTCGGCCTGGCGGCCGAACACCGTCACGTCGAAGTAGTTGCTCTTGTCTCCCCAGCCTCCGGACTCGTCGCGGGCGCGGCTGGACACCGCGAGCCGGATCGTGCAGACGGCGTCGCCGCCGGCGGTGTGCCGGAGTTCGGGATCCCGCGTGAGTCGCCCCACGAGGGTGACGCGGTTCAGGTCAGCGGGCACGGGCGCTCCTCGTGCTTGGGCTTCGGCTATCGGGGACGGCGTCGGCCACGTCCGCCGCCGCCGCGTCGCGGCTCTTCGGTCCGCTCGTCGACGGGGGGCGGCGCGGGGGCGCCGTGGGCGCGGGCACGCTCGGCCTGCGCGGGGTTCAGGCGGACCGGCATCGACCGCAGCACGATGTCCTTGTTGATCGCGAGGACACGGCTGATCTCGTCGAGCGCCGTCGGGGTGGTGGAACAGGTCATGACGACGTAGCGGCCCTCGGGCTGCTTGTTCATCGGGTAGGCGATCTTCCGTCGGCCCCAGTCGTCGAGGTGGTCGAGCTGGCCACCGCTGTCGGTGATGACCTGGCGGACCCGGTTCAACAGGTCCTCCTGGCGCTCGGGCGCCACGTCGGGATTGAGGATGACCATGAGCTCGTACGGGCTGATCGCTGCCCCTTCCAAAGCGGCCGACGGCATCTCCGACCCGATGGGCGAGGGGGTCGAGCCGAACAAGCGCGAGAGTATACCAACGGGGTGTGCCGCCTCCCGACCCGGGGGTGACGGGATCGCGCCGAGCGCGCGCCGAGCGGGAACGTCATCGCGAACCCGCGCGGAGGAGCGGCCGGCGCGCGTCCGACGGCGCCCCGGATACGCTCGAGGCCCGGGGAGCGGCCGGGGCCTGGTGGCCCGACTCGTCTTCAAAACGAGCGGGGCGGGGTCCACCCCCGCCCGGTAGGTTCGATTCCTACGCCGCTCCGTGAAAACCGGCTGGTAAAGCCAGAGTTCCTGCATCCGGCCGTGTCGTGGAGCGCACCAACGTGCAGGGGAAAATGCACCCGTGGTTGCACCGGTGTTGTGATGCGCCGCGCCGGGGTCCGGAGGGAGGAGGACGACCAATGCGCCGGCCGGCTGCGCCGCCGCCTCGCAACCGAACCGCGGCTCGTCCGTGAGCTGAGAGCGCCAGAGAGGACAGCAGGCCGGGCGCCCGCTTCGGATCGCCTGGGGGTCCCCTCGGACATGTGGGAACATCGCCCCATGCCGGACCCGGCCCTGCTCGAGCGCATCTCGATCGACCCCGCCATCTGCGGCGGCAAGCCCTGCGTGCGTGGCCACCGCATCTGGGTGGCGCTCGTGCTCGGGACGCTCGCCGAGGGGGTGTCGGTGGAGGAGATCCTGGCCGAGTACCCGGGCCTGGAGGAGGCCGACGTGCGCGCCTGCATCGCCTACGGGGCGAAGCTCGCCGGCGCCCGCTACGTCGAGCCGACCCCCGCCGGGTGAGGCTCAAGCTCGACGAGAATCTCGGCCGCGGCGCGGCCGAGCTGGTCGCCCGCGCGGGTCACGACGTGGCCACGGTCGCCACTCAAGGGATGTGGGGTGCGAGCGATCAGGAGCTCTTCGAGCGCTGCGCCACCGAAGGGCGCTGCCTGGTCACGCTCGACCTTCGTCATCGCGG
>JAWVEW010000148.1:0-2632 GCA_033856495.1 Miltoncostaeaceae bacterium
GGCCAGGATGACGGACATCGCGCTCTCGCCGGTCCAGCCGCGCCGCGCGAGCGCGCCACCGATCGCGCTGCGGACCGGGGCCAGCGAGGTGAGGTCGGCGGGCACGTGCAGCTCGGCGACCTCTGAGGCGGAAGGCGGCGGCTGCCGCGAGAAGGCGAAGTCGATCGCCATGGGTTGGATGATGCGCCCTGGGAGCCGCGATGGCATCACCCCGAAGGGGGAGAGGCGACCCCCCCGATCGGCTGGGATCGCCGGCGCGGGGCGACGCGCGGCGCAGGATCCCCCGCGCTGCCGTCGAACGAGCCTGCGTGCGCCTGCCCCCGGGCGCCAGCGGCCCCCCGTGCCTGGGGAGCGCCGCAGCCGCGGCCGGGGGCCGAGGAGCGGTCGGGAGGTCGGTGCGGGGCTTCTCCTACCCTGACCGACGAGGCTGGCAGGGGAGGGCGCGGGGTGTGCGAGGACGACGTGGCCCTGGTCGAGGCCGTCTACGAGGCGTTCGCCCGGCGCGACCTCGCCGCCTTGCTCGACGTGCTGCATCCGCAGATCGAGTGGATCGAGCCGCCCGGGGACTGGCCCTTCGCCGGTCTCCACAGGGGGCACGAGGAACTGCTCGCGGCCGTGCTGGTGAGGCTGCCCGACGACTCGGAGCTCCTGCGGACCGAGCCGGATGAGTTCCTCCAGGCGGGTGAGCAGGTGGTCGTGCTGGGCCACCACCGCGGGCGCTCGCCCGGCGGCGGGGCGCCCTTCGAGGTGCCCTTCGCCCACATCTGGACGATGCGGGACGGCGCGGCCGTGCGCTTTCGCTCGTACGTCGACGGCAGCCGCTTCGCCGCGCTCGTACTCTGAGCCCGTGCCGCGGGGCACGCCGTCAGGCCGGGCTCGACGCGCGTTCGTGACTCGTGCCATCGGGGCTCGTCTCGTCGTCCTTCCGTGAGCTCGCGTCGTCGATCCCGCGAGCGGGTCCACCCCCCGGCGACAGGCCGGGCTAGCTTCGGCCGAAGACCCCGCCCGGGCCGATCAGCGACGACGCGACGCCGATCGCGCGCGGGCGGGCCACGACCAGGGGGGCGCCCTGGTCGCTCACCTGCACCGTCGCCGCGATGGAGAGGGTCCCGGCCGGCACCGGGCTCGCGCCGCGCCGCGCCGGGAGGAGGACGGACACGCTGACCTCGAGGCGGCCGACCCGGGAGGCGCCGCCGACCAGCAGCAGGTCCACCAGGTTCAGCTCCGTCCGGCTCACGGCCGCCCCGGCGCGGGCGGCGGCGAGCGGCATCCCCACGCGGACCAGCGCCCCGACCACGATCCGCCTGAGCGCCTCCGGGCCGAGCGACGCCCGCAGCCGCCGGTCGGGAGCGCCGGCGAGCGGGGTGGCGTCGAGGTCGCGGATGCCGACCAGCGCTCCGGCGAGCGATGCCGGCGCGGCCCCGAGCGCGGCCGGCGGCAGCGGCGGCAGCAGGGCGCGCAGGGCCGGCGCGGCGAGCCGGAACCGGCCGCCCTGGCGCGCGACGTAGGTCCTGCCGCCATGGGCGACGGCGGTGAGGCGCCCCGCCGGACTCGACAGCAGCGCGCTGGCCCTCACGCGGTCCGCACGCTCGACGATCGCGCCCCCCTGGAGGCGGATCCGCAGCGTTCGCGGGGCCTCTGCCTGCGCCTCGCTGCGACGCGGCCCGGGCACCAGCGTCGCCCGCAGGTCGAATCGCTCCCGGTGCGGCTGATCGGAGAGGGCGCGCAGGGCCAGCCGGGCGGCCTGGGACGGGTCGGGCGCCTCGACGGGCGGGGGAGGCGGCGGCGCGGGCGGGGACGGCGGGGGCGGCGGGGGCGGCGGCGCGGGGCCGAACTGGTAGGCGACCTCGTCGAACTGCCGCCCCGTCGAGTCCTCGCCGCGGACGGTGACGGTGGTGCCGTTCACGCTCACCAGGAGGTAGTGGAAGACCTGCCCGATCGCTGTCGGCAGCGGCGCGGCTCCGCAGGCCGACCCCGCCGCAACCGAGTAGGACCAGCCCACGCCGTAGGCGTCCGCCGCGTCGCAGGGGCCGATCGGCTCGAGGCGGGCGCCGCCGCCCCCGGTCACGTAGGTCGCGATCCCCCCGGGCGCGGGCACGTTCCGCTGGTAGATGTGCGCGTGGCCGTTGAAGACGATGTCGACGCCGTTCGCCGCAAGCAGCCCCTCGAGCCCGCCCGGTCCCTGCAGCAGGGTGTCGGACGACTCGGTGAGGTTGTCGCTGTGGAGCGGGAAGTGGAAGACGGCGAACTTGATCGCCGTCGGGTGCGCGGCGAGGTCGGCGGCGAGCCAGCGGTACTGGTCGCCGTCGGGAGCCCAGTGGGCGAGCGCGTCGTTCGCGTAGAGATCGCCCGCGCCGACGTTGCTGTTCGGCCAGGCGGTGTCCAGCACGTAGAAACGCGCGGGGCCCGCGTCGAACGCGTACCAGACCGAGGGGTAGTTGGCCGGGGCGCTGCCGTTGACGCTGGGGTAGGCGTCCATCTGGAACCGGCCCCCGGACGTCGCCGCGGCCATTCCCAGCGGCCAGTTGGCGAGGAAGGCGGCGTTCATGCCGTGGTTGCCGAGGGTGGCGAACATCGGGATCGAGGCGCCCGGGACGGACCAGAAGCGGGGGCCGAAGATGGTCGAGAGGCC
>JAWVEW010000149.1:0-9920 GCA_033856495.1 Miltoncostaeaceae bacterium
CCGGCCGTTCGCCGTCACCTTCCGTATCCGCCGGCGGGCGGCGTGGTCCGACGGCGTGCCGGTCACCAGCGCCGACGCCGTGTTCACCTGGCGGACGATGCTGGACCCGGCGAACCGGGTGGCGAGCCGGACTCCCTGGGACAGGGTGGCCACGATCCGGGTCGGGGGGCCGAGGCGATTCACGGTGGTCTTCAAGGCCCCCTACGCGGCCTGGCGGGACCTCTTCTCGCCGTCCGGGGGCAACGTCCTGCTGCCGAGGCACGCGCTCTCGGGCCGTGACTTCAACACCGTCTGGAACCGGGGCGGCGTCATCGGCACGGGCCCCTACGTCCTCTCCTCGTACACGCCCGGCCAGCGGCTCGTGCTCACGCCGAGCCCGCGCTACTGGAACCGGTCGGGATCCGGTGGCGGCCCCTTCGTCTCCAGGATCGTCAACGTCTACCTCGACGGCAGCGCCACCCAACGCGTCCAGTTCGAGGGGGGGGAGGTCAACTTCGTCGCGCCGCCGGACTTCACGCTCATCCCGACCTTCCGGGCGCTGCCGGGCACGAGGGTCCAGGCGCCGCCGGGCGTGACCTGGGAGCACCTCGAGTTCAACGCGCAGGATCCGGTGCTGCGCGACGTCAACGTGCGCCGGGCGATCGCGAGCGCGGTGGACCGCCGGGAGCTGATCTCGGTCTCGACGCGGGGCGAGGCCCTGCCGCTGGACAGCTTCCTGGTGCCGCAGCAGCGTCCCTACTTCCGGCCCTCGTGGGCGGGAGTGGGGCCGGACCCGGCGGCGGTCGACCGCTACCTGCGAACGGCGGGGTACATCAGGAACGGCGCCGGCTTCTACGCGAAGGACGGCCGTGAGCTGACGGTGGAGGTCGCGGCGATCGCCGGGAACCAGACCCGCAGGAACAACCTCACGCTCATGCAGGCGCAGTTGCAGCGGGTGGGCATCCGGATGCGGCCCCGCCTGCTGGCGAACCTCTATGCCCCGGACGGACCGCTGTACAGCGGCCGCTACCAGATCGCCGAGGTGGCCTACTCCGCCAGCGCCGACCCCAGCGTCACCAACATCTTCCGGAGCGACCAGGTGCCCAGCTCACGGAACGGGTTCTCGGGCCAGAACACCTTCCGCTACGCGGACCCTCAGCTCGACCGGCTGCTGAACGCCGCCGACCGGACCATCGACGTCGCTGGTCGCGCGGCCCTCATGCACCGCATCCAGGACCGCGTGCGCGACCGCATGGTCCTCCTCCCCCTCTACCAGTGGCGCGACTTCGTGGCCTACCGCGCCAACCTTCGCGGCGTCCGGGTCAACCCCACCGCGGTGAGCCACTACGACTTCACCCAGGGTTGGTGGTTCGTGGGCGGGCGCGCCGCGCGCTAGAGGCGGCTGCGCGAGCTGTGGGCGAACCGGGCGCTCCACGCGCCTCGGGCTCCGGCTCGCGGTCAATGGGCACGAGTGTGAGCGTTGGACGCGGGATCGCGAGCAGGGCGACGGCCTCGTCGGCGCCGTCGGCGAGCCGCCGCCCCACCGGGCACTCGGGGCCCAGATCGCGGGAGGCCGCTCGCATCAGCCCCGCGATGATCCCGATCCAGAGGCGCGCGCGCGCGGTCGGCTCGTCCTGCGGTTCGGATTGCTCGGTCATCCGGATCTCCTCCTCGGCATGCCGGCGGACGGCCCTTGGGTCGTCACCAGCCCCCCCGGCGGGCGGTGCGCCGGCACGAGTTGGGCGCCGCCTCGGACACCCGCGCGCCGCTCCCTCCGCCCTCGTCCCAGCCGATCAGGTCGAGCAGCGCCCGAACCCGGTCGAGCGTGCTCAGCGCGGCGTCGTTGCCCCACGGCCTCTGCTCGCAGCGCACCTCCTCGACCGCCTCGCCCAGGCTTTGGACCGCGTACCACAGCTCGCCGAAGGCGGCCCGGCGGACGTTCACCAGGTCGCCCTCGTTGACGGCCACCGGCCGCAGCGGCGCTCCGGGCCAGCCGATCCGCTCGAGGAGGCTCACGCCCTGCCGCAGCTGGTGCAGCGACTCCTCCTCGGTGACCGGCTCCCCGACTTCGTTCATCGCCTCCGCCGCCGGCTCCACCAGCCAGCTGACGACGAACCGCCGCGACGCGGCAAGCGCGTCTCCGCTCAGATACATGGTGGTTCGAATGGTCGCGGCCCGCCGCCGCGCACCAGCTCGCCGAGGCTCAGCGAATCCACGTCGCGGCGGCCGCGCTGGCGGCGCCGACGAAGCCGGACATCATTGCGCTGACGATGGTGAGGTACAGGACCCGGTGCCACATGTTGGCCTCCTCGGCTCGCGGTGTGCGGCTGCGAAGGCACGCTAGGGCTGGGTTTTCGGGCCGACATGACCAGAATTGAGCATCTTTCGAGCCCGCCCGAGGGGCGTCGGCGCGACGAGAAACGGACCGCTCTGTAGTCTGGGCGAGGTGCTGCGCACCCCGAACCCCTTGGCGGACGCGCCGATGAGGAGGAAGATGGCGCCCCCCATGCGGCCCACCGGGCGTTCGGCGGCGCGCCTTCGGCGTCCGGCGGCTTCGCTCCCCGGGGGAGTGCCGGGGTTGGACGGGGTGAGGTGCGCATGACGTTCCAGATCGCTGCGGGAGCGGGCTCCAGCCGTCGGTCACACGGATCGCTCCGGGCGCGCGCGTGACCGGCCTCGACCGCGTCGAGGAGCCTCCGCTGGTCGGGCGGGCCGGGCCGCTGGACGCGTTCGTCGCCCTGGCGGCGACGCGCCCGGGCGTGCTCGTGGTCGCCGGGCAGCCCGCAGCCGGGACGACGAGGGTCGCCCGCGAGGGCCTCGAGCGGCTGGCCGCGCGGGGCGCGCGCATCATCTGGGCCGTGAGCGGGCATCCGCGCGCGGCCGTGCGCCTGAGCCGGGCCATGCGGGACGCCGGACTCGGGCTGGGGGGACGGGGCTGGCGCGGCCCGGTCGCGATCGCCCTGGGAGACCATGGGCCCGAGGACCCGTCGCCGGGAGCGCTCGCCCCGGCGCTCGCCGGAAGCCACGCCCTGGCCGTGCTGTGCGCGCGTGAGCTGCCCGCGGACGCGGCCGGCGTCCTCGTCGCGCCGCTCTCGAGCGAGCAGTCGCACGAGCTCGCGCTGGCCGCGGCGCCCGGCCTCGGCCCGGAGGCGGCCGCCGCCGTGGGCGATGCGGCCGAGGGGCTGCCCGGCTATCTGGTGCCGTTGGCGCGGGCGGCGTTCGCCTGGCCCGGCGGCGACGAGCCGCTGCCGATCCCGCCCTCACTCCGGCGCCTCGTCGGCCGCGCGCTCGACGGCCTCGTGCCGGGAGCGCTCGAGCTCGCCCGCTGGGCCGCGGTCCTGGGCGGCGCGGTCGACGGGCCGGCGCTGGTCCGGGCCTCCGGCCAGTCGCTGCCATGGGTCCTCGACCGGGCCGACGCGCTGGTCGCCGCGGAGGTGCTCGAGGAGGTGCCGGGACCGGGCGTCCCGCGCTGGCGCTTTCGCCGACGCGTCTGGGCGGCGGCGATCGAGGCGTCGATGGCCGCGGGCAAGCGTCGCCGCCACCATGCCGGCGCCCTGGTTGCAGGGCGAGCGGCGGGCGCCGGCCCGGCCGAGCTGGTCCGCCACGCGGTGGCCGCGCGGGATCCCGCAGCCGTCGTGGCGCTGGGCGTGCGCGCTGCCCGCGTCGCGCGGGAGGGCGGCCGGCCGGGCGCGGCCCTGGCCCACGCGGATCGCGCGCTCGAGTGGTGGGCTGGCGGGCTCGGCCAGCCGTCGCGCGACGCGGCCCTGACCGAGCGCGGACTCGCGCTGGCCGACCTGTCGCTCTGGGAGGAGGCGGCGCAGGCGCTCGAGGAGGCGCTCGCCGGCCAGCGCGCGAGGAGCGACGTCTCGTCTGCGCTCGTGACCGCCTCAGCGGCTTCCAGCGCACGCTGGAGCGCCGGCCAGCGAGCCGACGCCCTGCGCGTGCTCGCCGACCAGCTCGTCGACGATGGTCCCCAGCTTGCGTCCCAGCCCCGCGCCGAGGCGTTCGCCCAGGCCGCCGGGATGGCCGTGATGACGGGCCGCTTCGGCGAGGGCACGCGGCTCGCGAAACGGGCCCGGAGCGAGGCGACGGCCTCGGGGGCGACGGAGGCCGGGGCACGGGCGCTGATCTTCCTCGGCTACGCGGAGAGCGGCCGCAGCGGCGGCGCCGGCGGCCTCGGCCCCATCGAGCGCGCCGCCGAGGAAGCCGAGGAGGGCGCTGGCGCCCGCAACCTCACGCTCGCCTCGATCTACCGCAGCCACGTGCTGCTGTGCCTCGGACGGGCCGCCGCTGCCGCACAGGCCGCCGGCGCGGGAATGCGCCGCGCCCGCGACCTCGGCGTGGTCGAGCACGAGCTGGTGCTGGCCGGGAACCTCGGCGAGGCGCTGATCGCGGCCGGCCGGCTGGCCGAGGCACGCGTCCACCTCGAGCGGGCCGCCGCGGGTTGGGGCGAGCTGGGCCTGCCGCCGATCACGCCCGCCGATCCGGCCTGCGCGTGGCTCCTGCTCGCCGAGGGACGGGTGGCGGAGGCCCTCGACCGCTACCGGGCGCTCAGCGGTGCGGTGCGGCTGGATCGGCTCCTCTTCGAGCAGCTGGCGCCGCTGGCGCTCGGACACGCGCACGCCGCACTGGCGGCGGGAGCGGCGAGCGAGGCGGGGCTCGTGGTGGCCGCCGCGCTGGGGGCCTGGCGCTCGACCGACGACCGTTTGCTGGTGCCGCAGCTGCTGGCCGCGGCCGTCCAGACGGCCGAGCCGGCCGAGGCGCTGCGGCTGGGCCGCACGCTCGCCCGCCTGGCAGCGGATGGCAACAGGCTCGCGGCCGCCTCGCGGCAGCTGGCCGAGGGGCACATCGCGGCCGCGGAGGCGTCCGCCGAGGCGCCCCCCCGCTACCGCGGTGCGGCCCGGGCCTTCGCCGCGCTCGGCATGGGCTGGTGGTCGGCCAGAGCGACGTTGTGGGCCGGCGAGGCGGGGGAGGGGTCCGACGCCGCCGCCGCGGACCTGCTCGAGGCGCGCGCCCGCTTCCGGGAGATGGGGGCCGGCGGCTGGCGCCAGCGCGCCGAGGCGGCGCTGCGCGCGATGGGGCGGCGGGTGCCCTCGCGCGGCGCCAACCCGGCAGCCGCGGCGCCGGGCTTCACCACGCGCGAGGCGGTGGTCCTCGCCCACCTGGGCCTCGGGCTCTCGAACCGCGAGATCGGGGAGCGCCTCTTCATCAGCGAGCACACCGTCGCCCGCCACCTGCGCCAGGTCTTCGTCAAGCTCGGGGTCTCGAGCCGCACGGCCGCGGTGCGCGCGGCGCAGGCGCGCGGCCTGGTGGCGCAGGCCGGGGAGGCAGCCCGCCCGGGTGGGGCGGCCCCGGCCCTGGCCGCGCCGCCGTTGCTCTCGCCGGGCGAGCGCCAGCGGGTCTGACGAACCGGCGGGTCGGCGCGCTTCAGCCGGAGGGGGCCGGCGCCGGCGCGAGCGGCTGCGCCACCCTCCAGGCCAGGGCCACCACCGTCGCCCACAGCGCGCCGGCGATCGTGACGTGGACGCCGACGATCTCCCAGGGCAGGTGGTTGCGGTACTGATACTCGCCGATGCCGATCTGGAGGGCGATCAGCGGCAGCGCGAGGAGCCCCAGGAGCCGGGTGGAGCGCTCGGCCGAACCTTGCCGCCAGATCAGCCCGACCAGCAGCAGCGCGATCGCCGCGAAGACCACCACCGCCCGTACGTGCAGCCAGGCGGCGTCGGCCAGGTTGCCGAAACGCCGGACCACCGCCGCGTCGCCCGAATGCGGCCCTGCGGCGGTGACCAGGATCCCGGTCACGATGCCGACGCCCAGCGCCAGCGCGGCGAGCGCGGCCAGCGGCGCGTTGCGGCGGTCGAGGCTGCGGACGCTGCCGTCGGCGTGGTCTCGCGCCAGGAGCACCAGCATCGCGCCGGCGCCCAGCGCCAGCATCGAGAGCAGGAAGTGGCTGGCGACGAGCAACGGGTGGAGGTCGAAGAGCACGGTCACGGCGCCGAGCGGCACCTGGCCGACGGTGGCGACGGCGATCGCGCCGGCGAATGCGCGCACCGCCCGGGGCCGTCCGGGGAGGCCGCGGGCGGCGAGCCAGGCGATCGCGCAGACCACCATCACGGCTGCCGAGAGGATCCGGTTCGAATACTCGATCAGCGCGTGGCCGGTGTTGGCCGGGAGCACCCCGCCGTTGCACAGGGGCCAGTCCGGACAGCCGAGGCCGGACGCGGTCAGGCGGACGTAGGCCCCGCTCGGGACGATGGCCAGCAGGCCGATCAGCGCGACGACGCTGATGCGCACGAACTCGGCCGGGGTCACGCGGATCCTCAGCCGGCGCGGGGCGACCCGGGAGCGGAGCACGGCCGTTCGGGCGGCGATCCTGGGGCCTGCCACGTCACTATGCTAGCCCGGCTCAGGCGCCGCCCACCCTGTCAGCCGTCCCGATGACGACCCGCCGACCCTCCGAGGACGATCCCGGGCCGCTCGAGCAGCGGCGCGCCCTCGAGGCGCTGGCCGCGGCGGGGGAGGTGGAGGCGCCCGAGCGTCTGCGCCGCCGCGTCGAGGCCGAGCGCGCCCGCGCGGGGCCGCTCGCCCGCCAGCGCCGCCGCGGCTTCCTGGCGGCCGCCGCGGTGGTCGTCGCGGCGCTGGCCGCCTCGGCCGTGTTCCTGTTCCCGGCCAGCGTCTCCGACCCGACGGTCATCGCCGAGATCGCGCGCCTGCACGCGCGCTCGGCGACGCTGGCCCCGCCGCGCGCGCGCTCCGCGACGCTGCTCGACCTGAGCGTGCAGGGCCTGTCGTTCCCCAACCTCGGGCGCTTCGGCTGGCGCGTCGGCGGGATGCGGACCGACACCGTCCGCGGCCGCCTCGCGACGACGGTCTTCTACCGCAAGGGGTCGCGCCGGATCGGCTACACGATCGTCACCGGCCGGCCGCTCACGCCGCCCGCCGACGCCCGCGCCGCGCGTCGCGGCGAGTTGGACCTGGCGACCTTCGCCGTCGACGGCCGCACCGTCGTCACCTGGCAGCGCTCCGGCCTCACCGCGGTGCTCTCGGGACGGCGGGTTGCGGCCGGCACGCTCATCGGCCTGGCGTCCTGGAACGGCGGCGGGACGATCCTGCCCTGAGCCGGCCGGACCCCGCGCCCCCGGCGGGCGTGGCAGGGCCCGGGAAGCGTGGGATGCTGGCCCCGTGACGGCGCGGTCCGCAGAGCCGGAGGCCGAGCGCATCGTGGCGCTCCTGCGGCAGACCCCGTGGGCGCTCGCCCTGCTGCGGGGTCCCGACCACGTCGTCGCGCTGGCCACCGAGCGGGGGCTGCGCCTCCTGGGCCATGGCGCGGAGGTGGGTCGCCCGGTCCGGCAGACCGCTCCGCGCAGCGCCCTCCTCGCGGCGCTCGACCGCGCCCTCCTGCGGCACGAGGCGCAGGCGCTGCGGGAGGTCGAGTTGGACCTCGAGTCGGACGAGTCCGCCGGCCCCCGCGGCCGGGTGGTCGACCTCCTGCTCCAGCCCTACCGGCGCGCCGACGGGGCGGTCGAGGGGGTCGCGGCGCTTGGGGTCGAGGTTGGCGACCAGGTCGCCGACGTCGAGGCGCTCCGCGCGGAGACCGAGGAGGCCCGCTCGCGCATGGAGGCGGTGATCGCCCAGATGCCCGCCGGCGTGATCATCGCCGACGCGGGCGGGCGCCTGCTCCTGGGCAACGATCAGGTCGAGCGGATCTGGGGCCGGCCGTTCCAGGACGCCGCCGGCATCGGCGACTACGGCGCCTATGTGGGATTCCATGGCGACGGGCGCCCCTATGCGCCCCAGGAGTGGCCGCTCGCGCGCGCGCTCGCAGCCGGCGAGGAGGTCCGCGGCGAGCGCATCGAGTTCCAGCGCGCCGACGGCCGGCGCGGCACGATGGAGGTGAGCGCCAGCCCGATCCGGGCAGGGGAGGGCACCATCGTCGCCGGCGTGGTCGTGTTCCACGACGTCACCGCCCGCATCGAGGCCGAGGAGCGCCTGCACCTGCTGGTCGAGGCGTCGGCCGCCCTGGACGCCGCGCTCGGGGTGGAGCCGCGGCTCGAGCGCCTCGCCCGGTTCCTGGTGCCCCGCATGGCCGACATCTGCCTGGTGCGCCTGAACGAGCGCGCGGAGCGGCCCCGTCTGGTCGCGGTCGCCCACCGCGAGGCCGGTCAGGAGGAGCTCGCCTGGCGCCTCTACCGCAACTACCGCCCCCCGCCGTCGGGGGTGGCCGAGGTGATGCGAAGCGGCCGGGCGAAGGTCATCCCGGTGGTGGAGGAGGCGGTCGCCGAGGAGGGCCGGTTCGACCGGATGCGCCTCCTGGGCGCGCGCTCCTACATCTGCGCCCCCCTCGTGGCGCGCGGCGAGGTGCTGGGCGCGGTGAGCATGATGCACGCGGACTCCGAGCGCCGCTACGACGCCGAGGACCTCGCGCTGGCCGAGGAGCTCGGGCGCCGGGCGGGCCTGGCCATCGACAATGCGCGCCGCTACGAGGCCGAGCAGGCGCTGCGCGAGGCCGCCGAGCAGGCGCACGCGCGCGTGAGCGCGCTCCAACGCGCCACCGCCGGCCTCGCGGGGGCGGCCACGCTCGAGCAGGTCGCCGACGTCATCGTCCGCGAGGGGATGGCCGCGCTCGGTGCGGCGGCCGGCATCGTCGGCGTGCGCGAGGAGGAGGAGTGCCGGATCCTCGCCGCGCGCGGGTATCCGTCCGGCATCCTCGACCCCGAGGGCAGGCTGCCGTTGCACGCGCCGCTGCCCCTCACCGAGACGATCCGCAGCGCCGTCCCCGTGTGGCTCGAGTCGGCCGAGCAGTGGCCGTCGCGCTTTCGCCCGCCGAAGAGCCCGTACCCCACCGGCTGTGCGATCCCGCTCCTGGTGCGCGGCCGTCCGATCGGCGCCATCGGCTTCCGCTTCGCTGCCGAGGAGCGGCGCTTCGACGCCGAGGAGCGCGCCTACGTCGGCACGCTGGCCGAGCAGTGCGCGCAGGCGCTCGAACGCGCCGGCCGCCACGACGCCGATCGACGGGTGGCCGAGACGCTGCAGCGCAGCCTCCTGCCGGCGCGGCTCCCCGAGGTGCCGGGGGTCGCCCTGGCCGTGCGATACCTGGTCGCCGGCGCGGGCGCCGAGGCGGGGGGCGACTGGTACGAGGCCGTCCCCCTCGACGACGGCGGGCTGGGCCTCGCCGTGGGCGACGTCGTCGGCCGCGGCATCCGGGCGGCCGCCGTGATGGGGCAGCTGCGCAGCGCGATGCGCGCCTTCGCCGTCCGGAGCGCCGGACCCGCGGCCATGCTGACCGACCTCGCCCGCTTCGCGGACGGCGTCGAGGACGCCATGCTCGCGACCGTCGCCTACGCCGTCCTCGACCCCCGGACCGGCGGCCTCCGCTACGCCTGCGCGGGCCATCCGCCGCCGCTGCTGGCGAGCGCCGACGGGCGAGCCTCCTACCTCAGGGAGGGCCGATCGGTCCCGCTCGCCGCCTTTCCGGACGCCCTCTACGGCGAGGCGGCCGATCGGATGGAGCCGGGAGGCACCCTGGTCCTCTACAGCGACGGCCTGGTCGAGCGCCGCGGCGAGTCCATCGAGGTCGGCCTGGCCCGCCTCGCGCGGGCGGTGACGCGCGCGGCGGGTGCGGAGCCGGAGCAGGTCTGCGACCACCTGGTCGGCGCCCTGATCGGGCGCGGGACGCCGAAGGACGACGTGGCGCTGCTGGTGCTGCGCTGGTCCGGTCCCGGCTGAGCCGGGCGACCGTGGGGCGCGGCCGCGTCTCGCGGATCGCAGGACGGTCCCACGACGAGCCGCCTGCCGAGCCGGATCGATGGCGACGCCGACCTGACGGTGGAGGTCTTCCCGCTGGGATAGGCGGTGGGTCGTGCGGCTCGCGCGCTCAGGGGCCGCCGGCGGCGAGCGCCCGCGCGAGCTCCGCGCGGGCGCGATCCAGGCGCCGCTCGACC
>JAWVEW010000150.1:0-6980 GCA_033856495.1 Miltoncostaeaceae bacterium
GCCCCGGCGGTGGGGGTCCTGACCGCCTACCCGGGCAGGGCGCCGGACGGACGGCCGCTCGTGGCGCGGCTGAGCGGCACCAGCGCCGCAGCCGCCGAGGTGGCGGCGATGGCCCTGCGCCTGCGGGTCGACCGGCCGGGGCTCGGCGCGGACGATGCGCGCAGCCTCATGGTGCAGGCGGCCCGCCCGCTCTCCGGGGCCGGCCCGGTCGACCAGGGCGCCGGCCGCGCCGCGCCCCCGGGCGCCCCGCCGGTGGCGATCGTGCCGGCGGTGATCGCGGGGACCCGTCCGGCGCGGGGCGCGCTCTGGGTGCCGGTGGCCTTGCGGGGCCTCGCACCGGGGGTGGCGCGCTACCGCCTCGTGCTGGAGCGCACCGGCGGCGCGCGCTGGTCGGAGGGGACCGTGAAGGTCGTGGGCGGCGCGCGCGCGGGCGTCCACCTGCGCATCCCGGGTCGGGGCCGGTTCGTCGGCCGTCTCCTCCTGTCGTCGTCCGCCGCTGTCCGGGGTGCGCAGCCGCTCGCCTGGGCACCGGTGTTCGCCGGGCCCGTCGTGCGTCCTCCGCGGGCGGCGCTCGGGACGCCGGTCGTCCGCTCCGCCGACGGGGCGGTGGAGGCACAGGTCCGGGTGGGGTTGCTGCGCCGGGCGGGCGGCAGGCTCCAGAGCGCGACCCTGCACGCCGTGCGGCTCTGGCTGGTGCCCGAGGCAGGCGGCGCCCCGCTCCTGGCGGCCGGCGCGAAGCAGCCGGGCGCCTGGCCGGCGGCGACCTACCGGTTCGCGCTCTCGCCGCGTCTGGGCGACGGGCGGCCGGTGCCGGCGGGGCGCTACCGGCTGCGCGTGACCGCGAGGGGTCCTGAGGGAACCGGTCTCTCCGCGGTGAGCGACCCGTTCTCGCTCGGAACGTCGTAGGGTGCCCCCGGCGTTTCCGCGCCCCGCCTTGCGGGCCACCCCGCGAGGCACTACTTTGTAGCCAGCGTCACAAGGTCCCGAGAATGTCAACCGATCGCCTCACGCTCGGCGTCGCCGCCCGCCTGTCCCGGTACCTCCAGGTGCTGACGCAGGCGAAGAAGATGGGCAAGACGACCATCTCCTCCCAGGCCATCTCCGAGTACACCAACGTCAACCCGACGCAGATCCGTCGGGACCTGTCGGCGTTCGGCAAGTTCGGCAAGCGCGGCGTGGGCTACGACATCGACGCCCTGATCGCGCAGATCCGGAAGATCCTGCGCACGTCGGGGCAGCACAACATCGCCCTCTTCGGAGCGGGGAACCTCGGTCAGGCGATCGCCACCTCCGGCGTCTTCGCCGACCACGGCTTCCGCATCTCGGCGATCTTCGATGTCGACCTGGCCAAGGTGGGCAGTCGCATCGGCGACGTCGAGGTGCGCCACTACAGCGAGCTGCCGCGGGTGGTCGCGCAGGAGAGCATCATGGTGGGCGTGCTCGCCGTGCCCGGCCACGCCGCCCAGGCCGTGGCGGACGACCTCGTGAAGGCGGGCGTCAAGATCATCTTCAACTACTCCGACGCCCTGCTGTCGGTGCCGTCGGACGTGACCGTCCACACCTCGAGCCCCGCCGTCGAGCTCCTCTACGCGCTCTACTTCTACCTGACCTGAGGCCGAGGCCGCCCCTCAGAGCGTCGGCGAGCAGACGACGCCGATGCGCTCGTATCGCAGCTGGGCGAACGGTTGACGTCGTGGAGCTGGTTCGAGAGATCGCCGGTGTCGACCGCCCCCGCGTCGACGTCCAGATGAACCCGAACGACCGGCGTCTCAGGCGTCCGTCGACTCCGCGATCGACGCCGTCCATGAAGCGCACGTCGGCATCCCAGCCGAGCCGGTCCGGGCGGTCGTTCGCCAGGCCCGTGCCCTGGAGGTGGACCGACCCCACCAGGCCCGTGAGGTCGGTGATCGCCGATTGCTCCCTGCCGGGCGCCGGGTCGGGGATGTGGAAGGGGGGGAAGCCCGCGCCGGCGGCCGGGACGGGGGGAACGGTCATGGGCGACCTCCGCACCGAGCGCTGCCCCGACGGCGGGGACGCCGATCTGTCGGCTCGATCCGGCTGCGTCAGGGCGGTTCCGAGGCCGCTCGGGGGCCGATTGGTAGACTCGCCCCCCGTGCCCGAGCCCGCCGGCAACCCCGTCCCTCGCCTCCTCGAGGGCGTCCGCGAGCGCTTCGACGACGGCGTCGACTTCACGATCGGCATCGAGGAGGAGTACCAGCTCCTCGACCCCGAGACGCTCGCCCTCACGAACCGCTTCGAGGACATGATGGACTCGGCCGACGAGCGCCTGCGCGAGCGCCTCTCCGGCGAGCTCATCGCCAGCGAGATCGAGTTCCGCACCGGGCGTCACGAGAGCTTTCCCGAGGCCGCACGGGAGCTCACCGAGGGACGGCTGACGACGGCCGCGCTCGCCGACCGGCTGGGCGTGGCGATCGGCGTCACGGGGGTCCACCCCTTCAGCCCCTGGACCGAGCAGCGCATCATCGACACCCCGCACTACCGGCGGGTCGAGGCCGGGCTGGGCTACGTGGCGTGGATCAACAACACCTGGTCGATCCACCTCCACTGCGGCATCCGCGGGGCCGACCGGGCGATGGCGGTCGCCAGCGCGATGCGCAGCGTCCTGCCGGAGCTGCTGGCGCTGTCCGCCAACAGCGCCGTGTACGTCGGGCGCCTGACGCGCCTGCACTCGACGCGCACCCAGGTCTTCACGAAGAGCTTCCCCCGCTGCGGTGTGCCGGACGTCTTCCGGGACTGGGCCGAGTACGCCGACTACGTCGCCCTGCTGGAGCGCACCCGCTCGATCGAGGAGAGCACCCAGATCTGGTGGAGCGTGCGCCCCCACCACAGCTTCGGGACCCTGGAGGTCCGCATCTGCGACGGACAGACCGAGATGGCGGAGTCGCTCGGGCTGGCGGCGCTGATGCTGGCCTGCCTCGCCGCCTTCTGCGCCGACCACGATGCCGGGCGGACGCTGCCGTCGCACCCGCACCGGCTGATCGAGGAGAACATCTGGCGCGCCACCCGCTACGGGCTGGAGGGAAACATGATCGACCTCGACCGGGGCATCGAGCGGCCGGCCGCCGACGCCATCGAGGCGCTGCTCGCGTGGTCTGCGCCGGTGCACGAGCCGCTCGGCCTCACGGCCTTCCTCGCCCAGGTCCCGCAGACGCTCGCGTCGGGCAACGGCGCCATGCGTCAGGCGGCCCGCTTCGCGGAGCTGCACGGGGCGGTGCCCGATCCCCTGAGGACGCTGCACGCCGAGGCCGCCGAGCGGACGCGCCGCTCGGCCGAGGAGGTGCTCGCCTCCATGGGCGCGGTGGTGGGGGCATGACCGGCGCGCCGGGCGACATGCCTGCGGAGGGCGGCCCCCGCGAGCCGACCCCGGAGGAGATGGAGATGGCCGCCGCCTTCGTCGCCCAGCTCGGGCGTGCGCCGGTCCGCGACATCCTGTTCCAGGCGATCGCCCAGTTCCACGACGTCGCGGCGATCCGGCTGGGCCGGGGGCCCGAGGGCGACGAGGTGCGCGACCTCGAGCAGGCGCGCCTCGCGATCGAGGCGATGCGCGCGCTGCTCGCGGTGGTCGAGGAGCACCTCGGCGCTGCCCTGACCCGCCCGTTCAAGGAGCCGCTCGCCCGCCTCCAGCTGACCTACGCGGGCGAGGCGGAGGGAGCCGGCGCCGGGGCGGGCGGGGAGCAGGGCGGCGGGGACGAGCCGCCCGGGCCGGGGCGCGGCACGCCGCCCCCGCCGCCGCCGCCGGACGACCCCAGCGGCCGGATCTGGACCCCTCCCGGCTACCGAAAATAGCGGCGGCGCGCGTGGCTGACGCGGAGATCGGCGTCTTCGGCGGGTCGGGCTTCTACGCCTTCCTCGACGAGGTCGAGGAGGTGGTGGTGGGCACGCCCTACGGCGCGCCCTCCTCGCCCGCCTTCATCGGCGCCGTCGGGGGACGGCGGGTGGCGTTCATCCCCCGCCACGGCGTGCGCCACGAGCTTCCGCCCCACGCGATCAACTACCGCGCCAACCTCTGGGCGATGCGCGAGCTGGGGGTCCGCTGGATCGTCGGCCCCTGCGCCTCCGGCAGCCTGCAGCCGCACGTCCGGGTCGGCGACTTCGTGGTCTGCGACCAGTTCGTGGACCGCACCTCCGCCCGCCGCGACACCTTCTACGACGGCCCGCTGAGCACGCACGTCAGCGCCGCCGACCCCTTCAGCCCCGTCCTTCGGAGCCTGCTGGTGGAGCGCTGCCGGGCGCTGGAGATCCCGGTCCACGACGGCGGCACGGTGGTCGTGATCCAGGGGCCCCGCTTCTCGACCCGCGCCGAGAGCCGCTGGTTCTCCGGCATGGGCTGGGAGGTGATCAACATGACCGCCTACCCGGAGGGCTACCTCGCCCGCGAGCTCGAGCTCTGCTACGCGAACGTGTCGCTGATCACGGACTACGACGTCGGCCTGGAGGGGATGGAGGGCGTGCCCGCCGTCTCGGCGGACGAGGTGATGCGCGTCTTCCACCGAAACAACGACCGTCTGCGCGCGCTCCTGTTCGACGTGATCCCGCGCATCCCCGAGGAGCCGGATCCGCACTGCGCGACCGCCCTGGCGGGTGCGCGCCTGTGACCGGCGGCCGCGCGGCCCCGCGCCGGGCCTGAGGAGAACGCCCGAGGGACGCGTGTCCCGGCGATCCCGGCCACGCGTGTCCCGAGAAACGCGGTGTCGCGCTGTGATACAAAACCGCGCCGGCCCGCGTCGCCCTCCTCGGGTCTCATCGACCCTTGACGCCTGGCCCGCGCCCGGAATGACCCCTGACCCCGGAGGAACGCCCTCGTGTCTGACTTCCTGTCGGACAACACCGTCTGGCTGGCCCTGGTATGCGGCCTGCTCGCGGTGGCCTATGGCATCGGTCTCACGGTCTACCTGCTGCGACAGCCGGCGGGCGACGAGCGGATGCGCGAGATCGCCGCTGCCATTCAGGAGGGTGCACAGGCGTACCTCACCCGGCAGTACACGCTCATCGCCGCCGTCGCGGCCGCGCTGTTCCTGCGGATCGGGCTGCTCGGGTCGGCGGTCGACTCGTCGCTGCTGGGATGGACGGCCGCCATCGGCTTCCTGATCGGCGCGATCGCATCCTCCGGCGCCGGCTTCATCGGCATGAACGTCTCCGTGCGCACCAACGTGCGCACCGCGGAGGCCGCCAAGGGCGGCCTGAAGCCCGCGCTCAACATCGCCTTCAAGGGCGGCTCCGTGACCGGGCTGCTCGTCGTGGGGCTCGGGCTGCTGGCGGTGGCCGGCTACTTCGCCGTGCTCGGCCAGGACGCCGCCGACGTGCGACCGCTGGTCGGCCTGGCCTTCGGGGGCAGCCTGATCAGCGTGTTCGCCCGGCTGGGCGGCGGCATCTTCACCAAGGGCGCTGACGTCGGCGCCGACCTGGTGGGCAAGGTCGAGGCGGGCATTCCGGAGGACGACCCGCGCAACCCGGCAGTGATCGCCGACAACGTCGGCGACAACGTCGGCGACTGCGCCGGCATGGCCGCCGACCTCTTCGAGACCTACGCCGTCACGACGGTGGCGGTGATGTTCCTGGGGTCGCTCTTCTTCGTGTCCGGCCCGGACTGGGCGGCGGGCAACGCGATCATCTTCCCGCTCGCCCTGGGGGGCGTGTCGATCATCGCCTCGATCATCGGCACGTTCTTCGTGCGGCTGCCGCGCTCCCAGTCGATCACGACCGCCCTCTACACGGGCCTCGGCGTGTCCGCGGTGATCGCCGCGGTGGGCTTCCTCCCGGTGACCCGCTACCTGATGGACGGCGCGGTGGGCAAGGCCGGCAACGCGGCCTACTCCTGGGACCGCTACTACTTCGCGGCTCTGGTCGGGATCGCGGTCACCATCGGCCTGGTGGCGATCACCGAGTACTTCACCGGCACGCCCTGGCCGCCTGTCCAGAAGATCGCGGCCGCCTCGCAGACCGGCCACGCGACCAACATCATCGCCGGCCTGGCGGTGAGCCTGAAGGCCACGGCGCTTCCGGTGATCGTGATCGGCGGCGGCATCGTCAGCTCCTACGAGCTGGCCGGCTACTACGGCATCGGCGTCGCCGTCATGGCGATGCTGTCGCTCACCGGCGTGGTGGTGGCCCTGGACGCCTATGGGCCGATCACGGACAACGCGGGCGGCATCGCGGAGATGGCGGGGCTGCCGGAGAGCGTCAGGGCGGTCACCGACCCGCTCGACGCGGTGGGCAACACCACCAAGGCGGTCACCAAGGGGTACGCGATCGGCTCCGCCGGCCTGGCCGCGGTGGTGCTGTTCGTGTCGTACGTGGAGGAATTGAAGGAGGCGCTGCTCGAGGCGGGCAACAGCACGATCCTGACCTTCAGCCTGGCCGACCCCTATGTGGTCGTGGGGCTCTTCGTCGGCGGCATGATGCCGTTCCTCTTCGCCGCCTTCTCGATGGAGGCGGTGGGACGCGCCGGCGCCCAGGTGGTGGAGGAGGTGCGGCGGCAGTTCCGGGAGAAGCCCGGGATCATGACGGGGCAGGACCGGCCCGACTACGCGCGCTGCGTGCGCATCGTGACCGCCTCGGCCCAGAAGGAGATGCTGCTGCCGGGTCTGATCCCGATCGCGTTCCCGATCATCATCGCCTTCATCTTCGGCATCGGCCACGGCCGGACGATGCTCGGCGGCCTGCTCCTGGGGGTGATCGTGACCGGCATCTTCGTGGCGATCTCGATGACCTCCGGCGGCGGCGCCTGGGACAACGCCAAGAAGCTCATCGAGGACGGCAAGTTCGGCGGCAAGGGCTCGGACGCCCACAAGGCGGCGGTCACCGGCGACACCGTCGGCGATCCCTACAAGGACACGGCGGGCCCGGCGATCAACCCCATGATCAAGATCGCCAACATCGTCGCCATCCTGATCATCCCGCTAATAGTCTCGATCCACGGCTAGCGCCGAAACACCCGCTCCCGCGAAGCCGGCGCCTCG
>JAWVEW010000151.1:0-11985 GCA_033856495.1 Miltoncostaeaceae bacterium
CGCGAACGCGGCGGCGCAGGCGGCGTCCACGGCGTTCCCGCCGCTGGCGAGGGCCTGCGCGCCGGCCCGGGCGCTCCACCTGTGGCCCGCGGCGACGACGCCGCAGAGCGCGTCCCTGCCCGCTACGCCTCGTCCTCCGGCTGGTCCGGCGCCCGGAAGACGTGCGTGGCGTCGTCGGCGAACTCCCCGGTGTCCTCGGAGGCCACGTGGCCGACCGCGGGCAACTCGTCGGGCGGGGACGCCGGGGGCTCGTCCGTCCCCGACGCGCTGGCCTCCGGCCGCCGGCGGGCGAGGGAGGACGCCGCGGAGCGCAGGACCGGCGTCCCGCCCTTGCCCCCCTCCGGGACGGCGCGCGGCGGCGCGGCGCGGCGGCCGCTGAAGTTGGCGGCCACGACCGTCACCCAGACCTGGCCCTCCAGCGCCTCGTCGATCGTGGCGCCGAAGATGATGTTCGCCTCGGGGTCGGCGGCCTCGGCCACGACCCGCGCCGCCTCGTTGACCTCCATCAGCGACAGGTCCGGGCCGCCGGTCATCCCCAGCAGGATGCCGCGGGCGCCGTCGATCGGCGTCTCGAGCAGCGGCGAGGCGATGGCCGCCATCGCGGCCTCCGTGGCGCGGTTGGCGCCGGAGGCGTAGCCGATGCCCAGCAGCGCCGAGCCGGCGCCGCGGATGATCGTGCGCACGTCCGCGAAGTCCAGGTTGATCAGGCCGGGCAGGGTGATCAGGTCGCAGATGCCCTGCACGCCCTGCCGCAGCAGGTCGTCGCAGATCTGGAACGCCCGCACCATGCTGGTGCCGCGGTCGAGCACGCTCATCAACCGGTCGTTCGGAATGACGATCACGGTGTCCGCGAGCTCCTGCAGCGCCTCGATGCCCTGCTCCGCCGCGGCCATGCGGCGCGGGCCCTCGAAGCGGAACGGCCGCGTCACGACGGCGACCGTCAGGGCGTCCAGCTCGCGGGCGATCTTGGCCACGACCGGCGCGCCGCCGGTGCCCGTGCCGCCCCCCTCGCCGGCGGCGATGAACACCAGGTCGCTGCCCCGCAGCGCCCGCCGAAGCTGCTCCTCGCTGCTGCGCAGGGCGCGCATGCCCTTCCCGACGTCGCCGCCGGTGCCCAGGCCGCGCGTCTGGTCGAGGCCCGCCGGCACACGCACCTCGGCCTCGGAGGCGTCGAGGGACTGGCGGTCGGTGTTGACCGCGATGAACTGCACCCCGCGCACGCCGGCCTCGATCATCCGGTTGAGGGCGTTGCAGCCGGCGCCGCCGACGCCGACGACCCGGATGTTCGCCACGTAGCTCGCGAGCTCGGCGTCGAGGGCGGCGCTGTCGCGGACCGTCGCCGCGCCCTCGGAGCTGGGCCGCGCACCGCCCTGAGTGCTCCGGAAGAGCTCGGCCAGTGGCCCCTCTCGCATGCTCGGCCGTCGAGTGGTGCCCACGCTCGGCTCAGGCACCGACGGTGCCCAGCCGCGCCCCCGCGGCGAGTAGCACGTTGCGTTCGGGCGAGATCAACTCCGCCGCCAGGCTCCGATACCAGCGCGCCGCCTGCCCGCCCGGCTCGTAGGTCAGCACGCTGCTGCCCTGCACCGGCGCCTCGGCGAAGCGGATCGTCTTGCCGATCCGGGTGCGGAACACCAGCGACCCGAAGCTGGCCTCCAGGAGGTCCACCGCCTCGCGGCCGTGGATGGTGCGCCCGTCGTACATGGTGGGGAGGATACCGACGATGTCCACCCGGGGGTTGAGGTGCTCCCGAACCTGGGAGAGCGTCCCCTGCAGCTGCGCCAGGCCCCGTAGTGACAGGTACTCGCACTGCACCGGCACGATCACGCCGTCGGCGGCCACCATCGCGTTCACGGTGAGCAGGCCGAGCGAGGGCGGCGTGTCGATCAGGATGAAGTCGTAGGCCTCGCGCAGCGGCGCCAGGGCACGGTCGAGCCGGCGTTCCCGGCCGATCATCGCCGCCAGCGCGAGCTCCGCCCCCGCGAGCTCGATCCCGGCCGCCGCGACGTCGATCTCGCGCGCCCAGATCACCGCCACCATCGGCGCCTCGCCCACCAGCACGTCGTACATGGTGGTCTCGAGCGTCTCGACGTCGATGCCCTGGCTCATCGACAGGTTGCTCTGCGGGTCCAGGTCCACGGCGAGCACCCGATAGCCGCGCTCGCGGAGCGCGACGCCGAGGTTCAGCGTGGTCGTGGTCTTGGCCACGCCACCCTTCTGGTTGGCGAGCGCCAGGATCCGGGCCGACTGGGGCATTGGTGCACCTTCTCGGGCGGCGACGCGAGACCTCAACACGATTCTATCCGCGCCGTCGGAGTCCTTGCTTCGGGGCCCGCCCCCCGCATCGCGACAGTCTAACCCGACCGGCTACTCCGGGGGCAGCTCCAACCGTCGCTGTCCGGCCCAGGCCGCCGCCTGCGAACGCCGCTGGAAACCCAGTTTCCGCAGCAGCTGGCTGACGTGGTTGCGCACCGTCTTCTCGGAGAGGTGCAGCACCTCGCCGATCGCGCGGTTGGTGTAGCCCTCGGCGATGAGCGCCAGCATCCGCCGCTCGCGGTCGGTGAGGCCGGCGAGCTCGGCCTCGGCCTGCTTGGCCGACAGCTCGCGGAACTGGTTGAGCAGGGTCCCCGCCGCGCGCGGGTCGAGCGACGAGGCGCCGGCGGCGGCGTCGCGGATGGCCTGGGCGAGCCGCTCGGCGTCGGCGTGCTTGAGGAGGTAGCCGCTGGCCCCCGCCATCACCGCGCCGACGATCGCCTCCTCGTCGGAGTAGGAGGTCAGCATCACCACTCGGACGTCCGGGTGGAGCTGCTTGATGCGCCGGCAGGCCTCGACGCCGCTGCCGTCCGGCAGCCGTACGTCCATGAGCACCACGTGGGGACGCACCTGGTCGGCCAGCGTCAGCGCCTCGGCCGCAGAGCCGGCCTCGCCCACCACCCGGAACCCGGCGGCGTGGCTCAGCAGCGAGCGCAGTCCGATGCGGACCACCGCGTGGTCGTCGACGATCAGCACCCGGATCGGATCCGCAGCCACCGTCATCACAGCCTCCCCCCTGACGCGCCGTTCATGCCGGGCCTCGCGGTGACTGCCCGCCGGAGCCCGCGTCCGGCTCGGCCGGGCGCAGCGGGGGCGCCGCTCCAGTCGTTGCACCGGGCCCCGCACCTAGGGTAGCGACCTCGCGCGCACGCGCCTCGCGGGAGGTTCTGGCAGCCCGTCCGCGCGCGCCGACGCCCTCGAGCTCGCCCGGCGGCAGCGGCGCGGGCAACTCGCTGTCGAGGGGCACGGCGAGGGCGACGCGAATCCCGCCGGCAGGCGGGGCGGCGACCTCGACCCGGCCGCCCAGCCGCCGGGCGCGCTCGCGCATGTTCCGCATCCCCTGGCCGCCGAGCCGATCCGGCGGCCCCTCGCAGCCGACGCCGGTGTCGGCGACGATCAGGTCGAGCTCGTCCGAAGCGAAGATCAGGGAGACCTGGACGGAGCACGGGCCGGCGTGGCGGGCGGCGTTGGCCAGCGCCTCGCGCAGGATCTGCTCCAGGTGCTGGTCGGCCTCGTCCGGCAGCGGGCCGCACTCGGCGGCGCCCTCCGTCCGGAACGAGGCGCGCAGGCCGGTCTCGGATGCGAAGCGGGCGGTGAGCTCGGCGAGTGTCGCCGCGATCCCCTCGGCGGTCGGCGCCGGCCGCCGCAGCGCCCGGATGTAGCGGCGGATGCCGCCGATGGCGTCGTTGAGGCTCTCCACCACGTCGCGCACCTCCGCCCGCACCGCCGGATCTTCGCAGCGGATGGCGACCGACTCGAGGTGCAGGCCGGCCGCGTAGATGGACTGGATGGTCCCGTCGTGGAGGTCGCGGCCGAAGCGCGCGCGCTCCTCCGCCAGCGCCCGAGCGAGCTCCAGCGCCTCCAGGCGCTGCTTCGCCTCCATCTCGAAGATCTCGAGCAGCTTCACCACCGAGATGCACAGCCCGAGGCCGAGCAGCCCCCGCACCACCGCAAGCGGCAGCCCGGTCAGCTCGAACCAGCCGTCGTGGTTGAACACCGACCCCGGCGCCCAGGGGGCCGCGTCGACCACCAGCCCGGCGAAGACGGCGTAGAGGAGCAGGATCGCCGACGCCGCCGCCGCGAACGGCTTGATGCCGCGCATCCCCGCCGCCGCGAGCTCGCCGCGCTGCCGCCAGATCCCGACCGCGGACAGGATGGCGGCTGGGAAGAGCAGGCTGTAGCGGGCCACCGCCTCGACCGAGGCCTCCCACTCGTTGACCGTCCAGCCCTGGCCCTGCGCGAGGACGGCCATCCCGACCACGATGCCCGCCCAGGCGACCACGGAGAGGGCGGTGAGGATCCGGCGCGCCAGATCTCGAAGCGCCACCAGGCGCAGCCCGAACTGGAGCAGGAACAGGAACGCGATCGTCTGGATGCAGGCGCGCAGCACATGCAGCGCGGTGACGAGGCCCGGATGGCCGTCGGCGTACGCCCTCTCCTGGATCGGCACGAACGCGTAGCCCCAGACCGCGAGCGACTCGACGAAGGCGAACGCGGCCAGCCAGATGAGCGAGGAGGTGAGCGTGAGCCGGGTGGCCCGCCGCCGCTGGAGCCAGACCGCGAATCCGAGCGCGAAGAACATGACGCCGTGCGCGAAGACGATGATCGTGACGTTCTGGTTGAAGAACTCGCGCACGCAGCGCTCGCAGGCCGATGCGGCGGCCACTCAACGAGAAACGGCGGCCGGGGAAGCGCTCCCCGCCCGCCGCAGCGTCTGTGGAGTCGGCCCTGTCGGCCGACGATTGTACCCGCTCAGCCGGGGCGAAGGGCCTGTTCGAGCTGGCCTCGGAGCACCTCGATCTCCTGCCCCCCGGCCATCACGACCTCCGGCTCCTCGAGCAGCGCCCGCCGCTCCAGGGTCGTGGCGCGGTTCGTGACGTAGGGGTCCTCGAGCACCGACGCAAGCCGGCGGCCGGCGTGGATCTGGCGCACGACGTACTGGACGAGGCGCTTGTGTCGGGCGTTCTTGTCGCCGACGAGCCGGCCGATCTCGTCGCGGAGATCCATTGCGCGCACTATAGCCTTGTCCGCGCCGCTCGCCGGCCGACAGCGTTCATGAACGAGATCCAGCGCACCTACCGAGGCTCCGCGGCGCGAACCGCCGATCAGGAGCGCCTGGAGGGGCCCAGGGGCCCGGAGCGGGCGATCGCCATCGCCTCCATCGCGCGACCCCTGGAGGAGGAGCTGCGGCTGGGCGAGCTGCGGGAGCTGCTGCGCACCGCCGGCGCCGACGTGATCGCCTCGCTCGTGCAGCGGCGGGACCGCCCCGACCCCCGCACCTACCTGGGCAAGGGACGCCTGGAGGAGCTGGAGCTGCTGGTCGAGGACACGAAGGCGAACCTCGTGGCCGCCGAGGGCGAGCTGACGGCGGGCCAGCAGCGGACGCTGGAGGACCGGCTGAAGACCCGGGTGGTGGACCGCACCGGGCTCATCCTCGACATCTTCGCGCAGCACGCGCGCTCGGCCGAGGGCAAGCTGCAGGTGGAGCTGGCCCAGCTGGAGTACTCGTACTCCCGCCAGGAGGGGCTCTGGCAGCACCTCGAGCGGCTGGGCGGCGGCATCGGCACCCGCGGCCCCGGCGAGACGCAGCTCGAGTCGGACCGGCGGATCCTGCGCACCCGCATGGGCGCGCTGCGCCGGCGGTTGCGCGAGGTGGCCCGCTCCCGCGACGTGATGCGGGGCCGCCGGCTGGCCTCCGACCTGCCCCGGATCGCGCTGGCCGGGTATACGAACGCCGGCAAGTCGAGCCTGATGAACGCGCTCACGGGGGCGGACGTCGCCGTCAACGACGCCCTCTTCGAGACGCTCGACCCCACCACGCGGGCCTTCGAGCACAACGGCATGCGCTTCCTCGTGTCCGACACGGTCTGCTACATCCGCGGCCTGCCGCACGAGCTGGTCGACGCCTTCAAGGCCACCCTCGAGGAGACGCGCGACGCTCAGCTGATCCTCCACGTGGCCGACGCCTCCGAGCCGGACGAGCGGCAGGAGATCCAGGCCCGGGCCGTCGACGAGGTGCTGGAGGAGATCGGCGCCGGCGAGGTGCCGAGGCTGCTCGTGCTCAACAAGTTCGATCGCCTGGACGAGGAGGAGCGGGCGGACCTGGCGAGCCGGCACCCCACGGCGATCCCCGTCTCGGCCACGACCGGGCTCGGGCTCGACGTCCTGCGCGGGCGCCTCGCGACCTTCGCGCGCACGCAGCTGGTGCGCCTGGAGCTGACGGTGCCCTACACGGAGGGGCGGCTTCTGGCGGAGATCCACGCCGCCGGCAGCGAGGTGCGCCAGCAGCCGGAGGAGGACGGCACCCGGGTGTCGGCGCTGATGCCGGCCCGCGAGGCCGCCCGCATCCGCAGCGCCCTGGCCGCGCTCGACGGAGGGGCGGGCAAGGGGTAGCGTCGCGGGATGGACCTCGCCGAGTACCGGCGTGCGAGCCACGCGGTCTGGGAGGCGATGGCGGCGGGCTGGGACGCGCGCCATGCCGACGTCGAGCGGGTCACCCGGCCGATCACGGAGCGGCTGATCGGGCGGCTGCGGCCCGCGCCCGGGGACACCGTCCTCGAGCTCGCCGCCGGCACCGGGGTCGCGGGCCTGGCCGTGGCGGCGGCGCTGCGCGGGCGGGGGAGGGTCATCCTGAGCGACTTCTCCCCGGCCATGATCGAGGCGGCGAGCCGGCGCGGCGCCGAGCTGGGGCTGGGGGAGGTCGAGTACCGCGTCCTCGACGCCGAGCGCCTGGACCTGCCGGACGGGTCCGTCGATGCGGTGCTGTGCCGCTTCGGATACATGCTGATGGCCGATCCGGCGGCCGCGATGGCCGAGACGCGCCGGGTCCTGCGTGAGGGCGGCCGGCTCGCCTGCTGCGTGGTGGGGACGTCCGAGGCCAACCCCTGGTCCTCGCTGCCGGGACGACTGCTCGTCGAGCGCGGGCACCTGCCGGCCCCCGAGCCGGGCGCGCCGGGCATCCACGCGCTGGCCGACCCTCGGCGGCTGGCCGCCATGCTCGCCGCCGCGGGCCTCGGCGAGCCCCGGATCGAGGAGGTCGACACCGCCTGGACCTTCTCGGGCGAGGCCGACTACTGGACCTTCCTCGAGGACGTCGCCGGAGCGATCTCGATGGTCCTCGCCCGACTGGACGAGGCCGAGCGGTCCCGCCTCCGGTCGGAGCTCTCCCGCCGGCTCGAGCCCTTCCGCACCGAGGAGGGCCTGTTGCTGCCGGCGCGAAGCCTGGTCGCCTCCGCGACGGCAGTCGCGCCGGCGTCCTGAGGGGGGTTCCGCCCCGTCGGGGCCGAGTCGCGCCGCCTGCCGCCGCGCGTCTCCGGATCGTCCCCGGTCGTTGCTGCGAGCGGGATTTGGCCGGTGTATGCGCTGATCGGCCAATTGGCCGCCGAGCCGACGGTCAATTGGCCGTCAGGCCGTCCGTCGGCATGGAGCGGCGGCGGACAGCCGGGAGATGCGCCGGCAAACGCTCGCCTTGGCCGGGTCGGGGGGCTCCCTTCGGCCGGGGTCGTCCAGGAGCGCCTGGAAAGCCGTCCCTCGGGCCGGGGCAGACCTGACCGGCGCCGCGCGGCGGGCAGGAAAACCCGCCCCCCGCCGGCCGGCCTCAGGCTCAGACGATGAGGACCGGGGTGCCCACCTCGACCTTGTCGAAGAGGGCCTCGGCATCCGGGATGGCCATCCGGATGCAGCCGTGGGACGCCTGGTGGCCGACGGTCCACGGCTCCGGCGTCCCGTGCATGCCGATGCCGAAGGCGGAGAGGCCCATCCAGCGGGTCCCCAGCGGGTTGCCGGCGCCCGGGTCCACCGGCCCGAGGCCGGCGGCCCAGGCCGAGTCCGGCGGGTACCAGGTCGGGTCCACCTGCTTGGAGACGATCCTCAGCAGCCCCGGCGGGGTCGGGTAGGCGGGCTGGCCGACCGCGACCCGGTAGCGGCGAATCGGCTTGGCGCCCCTGAAGAGGGTCAGCGAGAACTGGCTGCGGTTGATCACCACGGAGCGTCCCACCGAGGTCACCTGCGCCGGCACCACGCTGGCGGGCAGCGCATAGGCCCGGAACCGGCGCTCGAGCAGCGCCCGCGACAGGAGATCCACGGCTGCGGGCTCGTTGATCCTGAAGCCGTTGCGCGCCTTCCTCACCCGCGGCGTGCCGCGCTCGAACGAGAGCTTGGCGTCCGAGGGCTGGACGACGAGGCGCCTGGCCTTCAGGGCCACGATCGCGGCGAGCCGCTTCCGGTTCACGGACTGGATGAGCGGGACGTCGACGGTCTGCGCCGGCTGGCTGCGCCCGAACGTCAGCGCCGTCCTCACCGCTCCGGCGACGTCGGCCCCGTAGCCGGCGTGCACCGGGTTGATCCCGAAGTGCCGGCCCTTGAAGGTCACCAGCAGCATCCTGCGGCGCGGCGCCACCACCTGGGCCAGGACCGTCTGCGTCGCGGGCACCCGGGTCAGGCCCGACACGGGGACGCCGGCGATGCTCACGCCGGGCGCGATGACGCCGGCGGGCAGCGGCCCGGCGGGAAGGGCCGGCGCCGGAGCCGTGGGCGTGGGGGCCGTCGACACCGGAGCCGTCGGGGTGGCGGCCCCGGTGGCCGGCGGGGCGGGCGGCGGCGGCGCCGGAGCAGGCGGCGTCCCGGGCGCCGGCGGCGGCGAGCCGATCCCCGGGGAGCCGGGCGGCGGCGGCGGCTGATCGGCGAGCGCCACGGCGGGAAGGAGGGTCAGGAGGGCGACGCCGACCAGTGCCAGCCGCCCGAGCGCACCGCGACCAGGGTCACGTCCTCTGAGCACCTGATCGATGCTATTACATGCCCCCCGGGGGAGGCCCCAGGGCGCGGTTCCGCCCCGACCAGCGCCGCTCGCGTGCCCCCGCACCACTCCCCGTGCCGCGACCCCGCCCCACCATCCGACGCCGCCGCCTGCCCATGGCCCTGGCCGCCGCAGCCGCCCTGGCCGCCGCAGCTCCCGGGCCGGCGCTCGCGCGCGAGACCATCCTCTACGACCTCGCGCCGTCCCTCGTCCCCGTGATCGGCGCGGTCCCTGACGCCGTCCACCTCGAGCCCGCCTACGACAACCTCCTCCAGCAGGGGAACGCGACGCCGGTGCTCGGCCCGGGGCGGCTCGCCGCCAAGGTCGCCAGTGGCCCGGGGTCGCTCCTCACCCCCTCGGTCGACGGCCTCGACACGCCCACGCTGGCCGCCGTGCTGACCCAGCAGGTGGCGTCCTCCGACGCCCGGCTGGTCTTCCTGGACGAGCTCGGCCCCACCTTCCGCGGCGCCGGCGGTGCCGCCCTGGAGGGCGCCATGACGCTGCTGGCAGCGACCCCCTCCCCCTACGGGCCGGGGACGATGGCGCAGCGCGTCCACCTCTACGCCCGCACGATCAGGTCGCTGCTGGCCGACCCGGCCGGCTGGGCGTCGGCGTGGCGCGCGATGACGCTGGCCGGCGGCGTCTGGCTGGAGGCCTACACCGGCAGCAGCCTGCCGGTGGTGCCCTGGGAGCCGGAGCGCTGGCTGGCGTGGCCACGCGCCTTCGCCGCAGAGTTCGCGCGCCAGGGCGGCGACCTCTCCCGGCTCCACGTCCTCATGTCGTCCGGCGCGCTGGGCGACCAGCCGACCCAGTGGCAGTGGGCGCGCACCGGGGTCGACGCCCAGTCGGCGTGCGCGCTGCTCCAGAACGGGCCGGGCGCCTACCGGCTGAGCTCCGTACTGGGCAGCGTCGAGGGCTTCGCGGCGGAGTTCCGACGCTCCTTCCCGGCGCCGGGCGGCACCCCTGCCGGCTGCTCGCCCAGCCCGGTCCTCTCGCCGTCGGTCGCGGGCGCGCTCGCGGCCGGCGTCCCGGCGCCCGGACCGCTCGCCCTCGAGCACATCGGCGCCGCCCTGCCGCCGGGCTCCCTCTCCGCGACGCAGCTTCAGCCCGGCCTGACGACCTCCGTCACGCTCACCCTCCCGGGGGGCCTCGACCCATTCGGCGTCGCGGGACGGCTCGCCGCGGCCGGCGCCGCCGGCATCACCGATCCCCGCCTCTTCTGGCCCGCCGCCGGCCTGCGCGTCACGGCCAGCGGGCCGGGATTCACGCTCAGCGCCCCGGTCGTCCAGGGCCTCGACGGGAGCTGGAGCGCCGCCCTGCCCCTCACCCCGCTCGGCCCGGGACCGATCACGCTGACGCTGGGGGTCGACGGGGCGGCGATCCGCGCTGCGCTCGGGCCGCCGGCGGACCTCGCGCTGAGCCTGGCGCCGCAGGTCCAGCAGGACCCCGGCCTGGCGCCCACGCTCACCAAGCTCATCCTCGACCCCATCGGCTGGCAGCTCGCCATCACGCTCGGGACGGCGACGGATCCGCTTGCGCCGGCGCTGCAGGCCGGCCTGCCCGCGCCCATCGTCACGGCCCTCTCGCCCGCGTCGGTCCCGGCCGGCAGCGGCCCGATCACGCTGACGGTGACCGGCAGCGGCTTCCAACCTGGCGCCACCGTGCTCGTCAGCGGCCGGCCCCGGCCCACCACCCTGGTCGACGCCTCCACCCTGACGGCGCCCCTCTCCCCCCTCGACACCGCGAACGTGGGCGTCAGCGCCATCCGCGTCCAGGCGGCGCCGGCCGGCGGCGGCGTGTCCTCTCCGCTCGCGATGACGATCACCCCGACCCCGCCGCCCGCCCCGCAGGTGGCGCCCCAGGCGGTCCTCGGGCCGCCCAGCCGCGCCATCTCCTGCGTGGTCGGCGCCTGGTCGCCGCCGCCCGCCGCCTACGCCTACCGCTGGCTGCGCGGCGGGATCCCGATCGACGGCGCCAGCGGCCCCTCCTACCGGCCGACGGCGGCCGACGCCGGCCGGCCGGTCTCCTGTGAGGTGACCGCGATGGGCACCGGCGGCCGGGGCGTGGCCCGCAGCGCGCCCATCAGGCTTCCCGTCCCTCCGGGCGGCGTCGGGGGAGCCGCGCTGCCCGCAGGCACTCTGGTGGGACCCGCCCGCGCGCGCCCGGACGCGCTGCGCGTGGCCCTGCGGCTCGTGCGCCCGGTCGCCGGCCTCGCCGTCCGCCTGCAGCGCTCGCGCGGCGGAGTCTGGACCACGGTGCTCGCCCGGCGGGTCAGCGGACGCAGCGTGCTGCTGCAACCCATGCTCGCACCCGGCCGCCACACGCTCCGCGTCATATACGGCCCTCCGGGCCGGACGCGCACGACACCGCCGCTCTCGGTTACGGTCCTCCGATGAGCGAGGGGCCGATCGCGCTGGTGGAGTTCCCCGCCGACGACCCGCAGCGGGCGCGCCGCTTCTGGGAGGGGCTGCTCGGCGCGCGGCTCGAGCCGCGGGTGGGAGCCGAGGGAAGCGGCTGGCAGACCCACGCCGGCGGCGCCGCGCTGGGCCTCCACGAGCGCGGCCGCGGGCCGGGCGACCGCGTCTCCCTCCCCTACTTCGCCGTGCCGGACATGGCCGCGGCGCTGGAGCGCGTCGGCGCCCTGGGCGGCGAGGTCATCCACCCGGGGGAGCGCTTCGCGATCTGCCGCGACTCCGAAGGCAGTCCGTTCGGGCTGGCGGCGCCCGAACCCCCGGGCTGACACCGCGGGTCAGTCGGGCTCGAGCTCGGGCTCGTCGTCGACGGCGGGTCCGGAGCCGAGCTCGACCAGCGTCTTGAAGCGGCCGAGCGCGTCGTCGACGTGCCCGCGCACGGCGTCGTCGCCGAAGGGCTCGGCGCTGCCGTCCAGCGCGCGGTAGGCGAGCCGCAGGGCCACCTCGGTCCGGCCCTCGACCGGACGGAAGCGCAGCTCTCCCTCCTGCTCCAGGCCCCCTGCGCTCGCGCGCCAGTCCAGCCGCTGGAAGCGCACCTTCCCGGCCAGCTCGCCGCTCCAGCGCCGCTCCCGCCCGTCCGGGCCGGGGCCGTCCCAGCTCCAGCGCCCGTCCCCCGACGCCGTTCCGCTCGCCCCCTGGACGAGCGCCCGCGGGACACAGAGGCCGTCGCCCCACCACTCGAAGGCGTCC
>JAWVEW010000152.1:0-2618 GCA_033856495.1 Miltoncostaeaceae bacterium
CCCTGGCGCAGCTCTGCCGCGAGCTGCCGGGTCATCGCCGAGGGGGCGAGCCGCAGCTCGCGCCGCAGGCGGTCCACCAGCCTCGCGTGGACCATCAGCGCCGCCGGGCGGTCCCCGGCGATCGCCAGCCGCCGCATCAGCCGGCGGTGCGTCTCCTCGCCGAACGGGTCGATGGCGGTCTGCCGGCGGGTGAGGCGGACGGCTTCGTCCAGGCTGCCGCACGAGGCGGCGGCCGCGGCCAGCCGCTCCAGGACCTCCACCAGGCGGCCGCGGTGCTCCTCCGAGGCGCGCAGCGCCCAGTCGTCGTCCACCCCCGCCAGGAGCGGCCCCTCGCAGAGATCGACCGCGTCCTGCAGGCGCCCCTCGGCCACGAGCTCATCGAAGGCGAGCGCGTCCACCCAGACCCCGGCGCCGGGGTCGATGCCGACCCGGTCGCCCGTGGCGACCAGGCAGGCGGCGCCGGGGGCCCCGAGCGCCCGCCGCAGCGCCCACAGCGCGCTTCGAAGGCTGGCCCGGGCGCTCTGGTCCAGGACGTCCGGCCAGAACCGGGCGGCGAGCTCCCCGCGGGGGTGAAGGCCGCGGTGCAGCGCCAGCCAGGCGAAGAGGGACCAGGCGCGCCGGCGCGCGGGGGCCTCGACGGGCTCGCCGTCGAGGTCGGCCTCGACACCGCCGAACAACCGCACCCTGAGCATCGCGCCGCCAGCGTACTTCGGCCTCGACGAGGCGTGAACACGCGTGATGCCGCGGTGACGGCCCTGTGACGGCTGGCGTGACGGGAGCCCCTGAGACTGGCGCCGTGAGTTCCAAGACACGCGCCGCGAGGCGCCGGCAAGAGGAGTGGAGATGTCCAGGACGCGGACCGAGGTCGAGGCCGACATCCAGCAGACGCTTGGCCTGGTTCCCTCGATGTTCACGGCAGTGCCCGACTACCTGATCGCAAGCGAGTGGGAGAGCTTCAAGGCTCTCACGCTGTCCGAGACCGCCATCCCCAACAAGTACAAGGAGCTGATCGGGCTCGGCATCTCGGGCGCCACCCGGTGCCGGTACTGCGCCTACTACCACGCGGAGGCGGCGCGCCTCTTCGGGGCAACCGAGGAGGAGATCACCGAGGCGGCGCTGATGGCGAAGAACACCATGGGCTGGAGCACGTTCCTGAACACGCTCCAGGTGGACTACGAGACCTTCACGGCGGAGCTCGACGCGATCGTGAGCTACGTCAAGGCGCAGTCCGCCGAGCCGGTCGGCGTCAGCTGACGCCCGCCTCCGGTCCGGGATCGGCGTCGAGGAGCGGGCCGGGCGGGGGCGCGCCCTCCCGGCCCTCCCGCCCGATCGCCGCGTCCCAGTCCGCCAGCACGCTCTCGAGCAGGCCGAGCGCCTCCCGCGGGGCCCGGGGGTCGGCCCGCATCACGTCCACCGCCATGCGGGCGGCGGCCACAAGGGCGCCGAGCTCCTGACGGGTGCCCGTGAGCGAATAGGCGTTGGAGCGGACCTGGGTCACCTTCACCGCCCGCAGGCTAGCGGCTCGGGAGCGGTTTCAGGATGACGTGCCCACCCCGGCAATGGCGCGGCGGCCGGTCTCGTGGTGGGATCGCGCCCAACCCTGCCTCGCCCAACGACCGCGAGAGCCGGAGCCATGGAGATCGGCGCGCCGCTGGGCGGCTCACGCGGACTGGGGCGAGCGACGGAGCTCGCAGACGGTTGGCTCGCCTCTGGCGACAACACCACGCCGGAGCGCTTCGCCGCCTCCTGTGCCCACCTTCGGGACCACGTGGCCGCCCGCGGCGTCGACCCCGATCGGTTCGCCAACGGGACCGCGCCGCGGCCGAGCGGATGCTCGCCGACGTCCTCGCCGCGCTGTTCGGACGGCCCCACGAGTCCCTGCGCGAGCTCTCGCCGCCGATCGGGCCTGCGGAGGTCTGCGCGCAGCGCGCTGATGCCGCCGATGGACGCGGTCCAGCCGGTCCGGGGCGCGGGTCGATGGACGGCCGGCGAGCCCTCTCACCGACCGGAGCGCCCGCGGGCGCTGGGCGGCCGCCTGACCAGGTAGGCGGTCTCGATCGCCTCGGCGACGGCGGCCCAATCGAGGCCGCGGTCGAGGCGGACGCCGATCCAGCCCCGCGGCCCGACGTAGGGCGGCACGAAGTAGTGCTCGGGCTCCTCCTCCACGAGCGCCTCCTGCAGCCCCTCCGGAGCGGCGCACCAGATGGCCAGCCGACCGTCGCCGTGATGGTCGTCGTGGAAGGTGAGGAAGGCGCGGGTGCCGCGGATGAAGAAGGTCGGCGCGCCGTGGCTCGGCCGTTCGCTCGTCTCCGGCAGCGACAGGCAGGCCTCGCGGATGCGGACGAGCTCCGGACCCGGGTTCACGCGTCCCGGAACACCATGATGCTGCCGGTGTAGCAGGCCACCCACACCTGACCGGTGTCGTCGTCGTAGGCGATCCCGATGGGGTGTGCGTTCGTGGGCACGGTCTGGAGTACACGCATGTCGCTGGTGCGCAGCTTGCTCACCGAGTTGGACTCGTAGTTGACGACGTACAGCGAGCGGCCGTCCGGGGCGATCGTCATGCTCCGCGGCGCCCTGCCGGTGGCCACCTTCGTGAGCACCCTGCCGGACCGCAG
>JAWVEW010000153.1:0-3182 GCA_033856495.1 Miltoncostaeaceae bacterium
CTCGACGCGGTAGGCGGGATCGTGATGGCGGTCGAGGAACGCCTCCACCGGGTACCAGAACGACTCGGCCGAGGCGCGCGCGCCGGTGGCCGCGCGCCAGCCCGCCACCGCCGGCAGCGCCTGCCAGAGGAGCGCGCCCGCCAGGCAGGCCACCGTCAGCACGCGTGGGCGGAAGTGCCGGGCGGCCAGCGGCACCAGCAGCAGCGGCGTGCCCATCAACAGGAGCAGGCGGACGGCGTTGCTGCCGATCGGCGAGGGCACCAGCCAGGCCGCCGTCGCGACGGCCCCGTAGCAGGCGAAGAGCGCCGGCAGCGGGCGCTGGCCGGGCACCCGCCAGCTGAGCGCCGCGCCGACGGCGCAGAACCCGGCGATCGCCAGCGCGTCCCGGAGGTCGAACGGGTAGTAGGCGCCGGACGCCGCGAAGGCGCGCAGCGCGATCGCCTGGGCGGCCCCGATCGCCACCACCCCGCCCGCGAAGAGCAGGGCGCCGCGGCGTCGCCACCAGCCGCGGGAGGAGGCCGCGATGCCCGCCAGGAAGGCGGCCAGGAAGACGAGCGCCAGGGGGTGGGCGAGGGCGGTGGCGGCGGTCGCCGCCAGCGCCAGGCGGTAGCGGCCCGCCTGGGCGGCGGCGAGCGTCGCCAGGCCGAGCGCCAGGGCCAGCAGGAAGGGGTAGGTGCCTGCCAGCACGGCGAGCGGGATCAGCGCCGCGAAGGCGGCCGACGGCCCGATGGCGAGGGTCGGCCACTGCCGCCGCACCAGCTGGGCGAACGCGGCCGCAGCGCCGGCCGCGGAGCCGCACACGACCGGCGCCGTCCCCAGCAGCGCCGCCAGCGGGTAGTAGAGCAGGCTGTAGTTGACCTGGCTGTAGCGGCCCGCGTACCAGAAGTTGTCCCAGAGCCGCCACCCGTGCTGCCGCCAGACCTGGGTTTGGTAGAGGTGGGCTGCGGCGTCGCCGCCCGGCGGGGCCAGCAGGTAGGCGGCGAGGGCGAGGGCGAGGGCGAGGGCGGACGCCCCGCGCGGCGTCGCGATCGAGGCCACGGCCCGCGAAGCTCTCGCCTTCGTCGCCCACCCCCGGCTCGCGTCGACACCCCCGTGGGGGCGACTCCGAAGATTACTCGCGCGGCGGGCGGCCGAGCGCGCTGGTGCTACGGGCTCGTGCCTGCCGGAACCGTGGGCGCCGGCGGCGCCGCTGCGACGGTCTCCGGGGCCGGGGGCGGCGGCGGCGGCGCGGGCGCGCTCGCGGGCGGCGCGTCGGGCGCGGGCAACGGCGGCGCGACGGTGTCGGGGGCGGGCTGATTCCCCGGAGGCGGCTCGCCGCCGGCGCCGAGCGTCGGGGTCCCCGCCCGCGTGCTGGCCGCGGCGGCGGAGCTGGCGGCGGCGGCGGAGCTGGCGGCGGCGGCCTTGGCGGCCGCGGCCGCGCGCGTGAAATCGCTCGAGAACGGCGACCACGAGACCGGGTGCTGAGGGAGCTTGAACTCCTGCGCGCCGTAGGGCTTGACCGCCACCGCCATGAAGTCGTGCCAGATCTGGGCTGGGAAGGTCCCGCCGGCGACGGTGATCCCGTGCACCGAGTACATCGAGCGGCGGACGCCGTTGTCGTTCGGGTAGCCGACCCAGACGGCCGTGGAGAACTGCGGCGTGTAGCCGACGAACCAGGCGTCCGTGTAGTCGTCGGTCGTGCCGGTCTTGCCGGCCGCCGGCACGCCGATGTTGGCGGCGGTGCCGGTGCCGCCGGTCACGTTGGCGCGCAGGATGCGGGTCACCTCGTAGGCCACGCCGTCCGAGAAGGCGCGCTTCCTCTGGGGCGCGACGCGGTCCACGGTGCCGTCCGGGCGGACGATCTTGCTGATCGCGATCGGCGCCACCCGCATGCCGCCGTTGGACAGCGGCGCGTAGGCGACCGCCATCTCGAGCGGGGTGACTCCGTGCGGACTGGAGCCGAGCCCGATCGACGGGAAGGCGTCGAGCGGGGAGGTGATGCCCATGGCGTGCATCGTCCGGGCCACCTTCTGCGGCCCGACGTCCATCGTCAGCTGGCTGTAGACGGTGTTGTCCGAGGCCAGCGTGGCGGTGGCGACCGGGATCACGCCGCGGTAGCTGTGCGAGTAGGTCTGCACGTCGATGGGGCCCCACTCTGCGTCGTTGAACAGCAGCCGCTTGCTCTCGTAGAAGGTCGTGTAGGGGTTGATCCCCTCCTCGACCGCCTGCGTCAGCACGAAGGTCTTGAACGTGGAGCCGGCCTGCCGCTGGCCCTGGGCGGCGTAGCTGAACTGGCTGTCCTGCCCGTAGGTCTGGCTCGAGGCCATCGCCCGGATGTAGCCGGTGCGGGTGTCCACCATGACGAGCGCCGACGCGGGGTCGCCGGGCTGACCGAGACGTCCCTTGATGGCCGCCTCCGCGGCCGTCTGGAGCTTCGGATCGATGGTCGTGTAGACGCGGAAGCCGCCCCGCTGCACCTCGCGCCGGCCGTACTTGGCGATCAGCAGGCCCCGGACGTAGTCGAAGAAGTAGCCCTCGCGCTTGCGCGTGTAGACGCGGCCGTGGACCTTCGCCAGAGCCAGCCCGCTGCGCTTGGCCCGCTCGGCCAGGTCCCTGCTGATGTAGCCCTGCTGCGCCATCTGCTCCAGCACCTCGTTGCGCCGGTCGCGGGCGAGGCGGGGGTGGAGGAAGGGGCTGTAGCTGGTCGGCGCCTGCGGCAGGCCCGCGATCAGCGCGGCCTGCGGCAGCGTGATCTTCCAGACCGGCCGGTTGAAGTAGGTGAGCGCGGCCGCCTGCACGCCGACGGCGTTGTTCCCGTAGAAGACGCCGTTCAGGTAGCTCGTGAGGATCTGCTGCTTCGTGTACTGCTTCTCGAGCTGCTCGGCGAGGTAGGCCTCCTCGATCTTCTGCCCGAAGGTGCGCCCGGCCGTGGGGTCGTAGAGGTTCTTGACCAGCTGCATCGTGATGGTGCTGCCGCCCTGGGTGGTGCCGCTGACCAGGTTGTGGAAGAAGGCGCCGACGATCCGCCGGTAGTCCACGCCGTGGTGGTCGTAGAAGCGCTTGTCCTCGATCGAGACCGTCGCCTGGCGCAGCTCGACCGGGATGTCCTCCCAGCGGATCGGTGTGCGGATCTCGTCGGACTGCACGAAGCCCAGGCGTGATCCGTCCGCAGCGAAGATCTCCGAGCTCGCGCCCTTGTCGAT
>JAWVEW010000154.1:0-3871 GCA_033856495.1 Miltoncostaeaceae bacterium
CCGGCGACGAGCGTGCCGGCGTCCCGGATCTGGAGCTCGGCGCCCGCCGGGAGCACGGCCTGCGCCCTCGCCGCCAGGTCGTCGGCCCTGATGGTCGCAAAGACGAAGCCGCGCAGCGCGCGGCGCCGCTCGATGACCGTGCGTGGCATCGCCCCCTGCGCATAGACGGGCGCGGACAGCGTCAGCGCGAACCCGCGCGTGCCGACCAGGGCGTGCGGTCGCGCCAGGGCGACGATTCCGCGGTCGCGAGCTCTGGCGAGCGTCACGGGGAACCCCGGGTTGCTCGTGAGGTCGATGCCGAGCACCGAGCCCGAGAGGAGGGGGACGGGCGCCAGGTAGGTGATCGGAAAGGCGATCGCCCGTCCGCCATTGGCTCCGCGCGGCCAGCGATGGCCGTCGAGCCGGGTGATCGTCAGGCCGGTGGAGCGCTCGTAGCCGGCGCGCAGCGCCGCCGTCAGCCGAGGCGCCCAGGCCATCCCCAAGAGCTGCGAGCGCTCCATGGCGACCGCCGCGAAGTGCCCGAACTCGGCGGCCGTGGTCAGCGACGACGACTCGAACAGCCCGCGCGCACTCTGGGCGACTCCGCTCGCCTGGCCGATCTGCTCGGCCAGCACGACCGAGACGCGCTGCGCCAGGCGCTGCTGCTCAGCGTGCGCATCGCTGCGCTCATTCTGCAGCAGGATCGCGCTCACCACGACGCCGCCGAGCACGATCGCCATGACCATGGCCGTCTGGGCGCGGCCGAGCCGTGCGCGGACCTGGTGCCGGCGGGCGCCGACCCCGCTGCGCCTGGTGCCCCGCTGGCTTCGGCTGATCTTCATGGCGATTCCCCTATTGGGAGGGTTGCGTTCACACATGGACGCAGTGCGGTCGGCGAGGCCAAGCCCTATCGGCGACGACGACCGCTGGGCGGGCGATCGGCGGGCACGGGGGCAAACCCGGACGCCCGAGCCGGTCCCCGCGGCGCGGACGCGGCGGGGCGGGGGCCGCGTCGGCGCCCGGTCCCGAAGCGCCGCCACAACAGGAGGACCCCGGCGATCAGGACGGCCACGACGGACCCGCCGATCACGTAGAGCCGCAGGGGGCTCACTCCGAGGGAGAGCGAGGTGCTCACCGCGGGACTTGCCTCCAGCGAGACCCGAACCCGGTAGTCGCCCACCGGGTAGGCGGGCAGGTCCAGTCGGACGGCCACGTCCCGCGAGTCGCCGGGCAGCATGGTGCCGAGCCGGACCGGCGAGCTGGCGATAATGCGGGCCCCCGCGACCAGATCGACCCGTCCGTTCAGGGCCTCGTAGTGGATGTTGCCGGCGTCCCGGGCGCTGAAGCGGACGCTCACGGCGCTCGGCAGCCCCACGAGGGAGCGCAGGACGCCCCCGCCAGAGGGTGATGCGCTCAGGCCGTCGAGGACGATGGTGCCGTCGCGCCGGCCGGGCACGTCCACCCGCACCGGCATCGCGACCCGGGTCACGATCCGCAGGCTCACGCTGACGCCGGGGCGCGCCGCGGTCGCGGGCTGGGGGTCGTCGGTCTGCACGAGCAGGCCGCCGGCGTGCTCGCCGGGCTCCGCGCCGACTGGCGCGCGCACGGTGTAGGAGACAAGGCGCCGCTCGCGCGGGGCGAGCGCGAGGGAGGTCTGGTCCGGCCTGATCCAGGCGCCCGCGTCGCGGGCCGGCACGTCCGGGCCGGCGAAGGTGAAGACGCCGTCGGCGGTGGTGGTGGCGTCGGCGGCGCTGATGAGGGCGCGGTGGGGGACCTGGTCGGAGTTGATGATGACCGCCTGCGCCCGGACCGAGCGTCCGGGCGACAGGCTGACGGTGATGCGGGTGCTCTGCGCGTCCGCGGGGCGGATGCTCACGCCGACGCCGCCGGCGGCCACGCCCGTCACCGAGCACATGAGGAGCGCAAGTCCCGCGAGCGAGGCGGGCGGGATTAGCCGTCGGAGCGTCATCGCCCGCCCCTACGCGGTCGGGGTGAGCGTGTAGGTCAGGGTGCCGGCGTAGCTTCCGGCCCTGGCGTTGGCCGGCACGTGCAGGCTGAACAGCGGCGTGAAGGTGTAGGTCCCGCCGTTCGGGCCGGCCGCGGTGAAGAGGCTCACGGAGCCCGTGAGGGCGGCGAGGATCGACTGAACGCCGGTGAACGGCGTCGCGTCGGCGGAGGGCCCGGGCGTGGGGTCGGGGGTGGAGATCGAGATGGCACTGTTTGCGATGGTCGAGGCGCCGTTGGTCAGGGCGCTGGCCGCGACCGAGGCCGACCAACCGGTCACGACGCCACGGCCGTCGGTGGCCGACCAGGGCGTGCTGGTCAGGGCGACGTCCTGCTCGGCGCCGGTCAGCGCAATGCCGGTGGCGCTGACCTCTCCGGCCGTGCCATTGAGGCCGCCGGCGGTGAAGGTCGCGGTCACGTCGCCGGACGCGGCCAGCGCCGAGCTGGCGCCGAGGGCAAGCAGGCCCGCCGTGGCGAGCGCGAGGATGGTGCGTCCTCTGGTGATCGGCATTTCGAATCCTTTCGTTGGCGCACCCACCGTGGCACGGCCCCAGCACGAGAACCCCGAGTTTTCGGGGTCGCCCTGGAGTCCGCTCCGCGGCAGAAGTCAGCACGCGATAATGGTGCCTGTCATATGTCCGGGCGCTGGTGGGAGTCAGCGGATGTCCCGGTCGGCAAATCTTCTGCCGTACCTTTCCCTTCGACCCTTTTCACGCGGGCCTTGAGCGCAGGTAACAAATGTCGCGAGCGATGTAGCAGACACCTCGTCGTGACCTCGCAGCAACATGCGCGAGCGGTCCACTATCGCTCATGTAACGATGAGCTTCCCGGGCTTTCCCAGACCCTCCGGGCCGAGGCCCTGCGGCTCGTGCGGGGGATGCCCAGAGCGAGCCCGCCCCATGCGATGGCGGGCGTCTGAGGTGAGGTGAGCCAGGGGAGGATGGCCTCGAGCCGCGTGCGGCGCGCGAGCGTGAGATGGCGGCAAGGGCGCCTGAGGTCGCGCCGGCCCCATCACGAATCTGTCTAGCGCGGTGCGCCCGCGGTCGCTCCACGCGCGCCGGTCAATGCACCACGATCCCGCCGTGGTCGACCGCCTGGCGCAGGAACGCGAGCCACCGGCCCCACATGTCCTGTCCCTCCTCGTCGGGCATCGTCACCGACTCGCTCTCAGCGGTCGCGAGCGATGTACTCGAGGCTCTCGGCCTCTCCGCGCTCGGCTCACTCTTGCAGCAGGGTGAGTGCATGGCCAGGTAGGCAAGAGGAATCTCAGGCCGCGAGCCCGGCAGTGTGCTGGGCGCTCCCCTCATGCGTCCTCACCTGGCCGCTCGGTGATCCAGCCGAGCAGCTGCTCCTGAGTAACCTCACCGCTGGCCACGCCCTGGATGATGACATCGGTTCAGGTTGTGTCATTCTCGGCGCGCCGCCAACGGCGTCCGGTCCGAGCCGCGAACTCAACGGGGCAAAGGAAGGCGCAGCGTTTGTTGCCGTCGGGGAGCGGGTGGTTGTTGACGAGGTGCCAAAGCAAGGACGGCGGCCCTGGTCTCGAGGTCCGGGTAGGCCGCGACCCCGCCGAACCCGCCTGCCGGAGCGTTGAGGACGGATTCGGCGAGGCCGATCCAGTCGAGCCGGGCCAGGGTGCTCGCGGGAATGGCCAAGACCTCCTCGGCGATCAAGAGGTAGTCGGCCAGCTCCGGTGGCTCCAGGCCACGCGGCGGCCTACTTGGCGAGGCGCTGGATCGAGGATGTCCCGGTGGTCGTCCAGCGCACGCCGCAGCCGCGCCCTGAACTCCTCATCGTTGCGGCGTGCCTCGATGTGGGCGTCAGGAGGGGAAATGAGCCAGCCCAACGACCGCTTGGCGTCAAGGTGGACGGCCGCCTGGTGCGGAAT
>JAWVEW010000155.1:0-16591 GCA_033856495.1 Miltoncostaeaceae bacterium
GCGCAGATGGCGCCCGGGCCGGCGCCCGCCAGCGCCAGCGCCGTGAAGCGCCGGTGGATCTCCTCCGAGCGGCGCAGCTCGGCCAGCCGCTCCTCCAACCGGCCCTGCAGCTCGCTGCGCTCCAGCACTCCCGCCACCTGGGCCGCGATGGCGGCCAGGAACGCCACCTCCGGATCGGCGAACTCCCGCAGCGCGTCGGTCTGGACGTTGATCACGCCCACCAGGCGGTCGCTGGAGACGATCGGGACCGAGCACATCGAGACGAACCGGGCCTGGTCCACGCCCGCCAGCCAGCGGAAACGCGGCTCGGCGCGCACGTCGGACACCACGGCGGGGCGCCGCTCCAGCGCCGCCCAGCCGGTGACCCCCTCCCCCAGCCGCAGCCGGGCGTTGCCCACGCCCTCCTGGGAGAGGCCGTTCGTGGCGGTCAGGACCAGCGTCTGGCCGTCCTCCTCGAGCAGGTAGATTGAGCACACCTGGGTGCGCATCGCCTCGGTGGTCTCGGCGATGACGAGCCGCATCAGCTCAGCGGCGTCGAGCGTCGAGGCGGCGGCCCGCGCCAGGCGCTGCAGGAAGATCAGCTCGGGCAGGGCGTCGGTGGACGACGCGGGGACGGCTTCCGGTCTCGGCATTGGCGGGGAGTCTAGGGTGCCGCCGTTTGGGCCGTCCCCGGGCGCTCGGCGACCAGCCCCAGGCGCTGCTCCATCACCCGCACCGCCTCCGGGTTGTCGTCGACGAGCAGGAACCGCCGTCCCAGCGCCCGCGCCACCGCCCCCAGCGTCCCGCTGCCCGCGAAGGGGTCGAGGCACCAGTCGTCCGGCGCGGTCGAGGCCTGGACCATGCGCCGCAGCACACCCTCCGGCTTCTGGGTCGGGTAGCCGGTCTTCTCGCGCCCGCGCGTCGGGACGATCGTGTGCCACCAGACGTCGGTGGGCAGCTTGCCGCGGGCGGCCTTGTCCGGAGTCACCAGGCCCGGCGCCATGTAGGGCTCGCGCTCGACCGCCTCGGCGTCGAAGTAATGGGCGCCGGGGTCGCGGACGTAGACCAGGATCGTGTCGTGCTTGGCGGGCCAGCGCCCGCGCGGGCGGCCGCCGTAGTCGTAGGCCCAGATGATCTCGTTGAGGAAGCAGCGCCGGCCGAACAGCTCGTCCAGCAGCAGCTTGCAGTAGTGGGCCTCCCGGTAGTCGATGTGGAAGTAGAGCGTCCCGCTGGCCCGCAGCAGCCGCCGCGCCTCGCGAAGGCGCGGCTCCAGGAACCCCAGGTAGTCGTCGAAGCCGTCGCGGTAGGCCGCCGCCCCGAGCAGCCGGGTGCTGTAGCGGCGCCCGCCGAAGCCGACCCGGTCGCCGTCCGCGTCGGCCTCCGTGGCGAGGGTCAGCCGGCGGCGCTCGCCGCCGCGGTTGAACGGCGGGTCCATGTAGATCAGCTGGAAGGCGCCGTCCCCCAGACCCGCCATGACCGCCAGGTTGTCGGCGAGGACGATCGCGTCGCGGTCCGGACTCCGCATCGCGGCAGTCTATGGCGGCGGGCGCCGCGCCCCGCATTCCGTCCACTAACGTTCGCGTCGTGGGCGAGCTCGCCATCACCGCGATCGGCGCCGACCGTCCCGGGATCGTGGCGGGGCTCACCGAGGCGCTGCTCGCCCTGGAGGGCAACCTCGAGGACTGCCGCGCCGCCCTGCTGCGCGGCTCGTTCGCGATGGTGATGGTGGTCGCGGTGCCGGACCGGATCGACTCCACGGCCTGCCAGGCGGCCCTGTCGCCGGTGGCGGACCGCCTGGGCCTGCGGCTCTGGGTGGGCCCCGCCGAGCCGCCGGCGCCGCACGCGGCGGGCGAGCTGCTGGTGATCTCGGTCTACGGCGCCGACCATCCCGGGATCGTCCACGGCGTCGCCGCCGCCCTGGCCGAGCGGGGCGCGAACATCGTGGACCTGTCCTCCCGCACCGTCGGCGACCCGCCGCTCTACGTCCTCGGCATCGAGGCGGAGCTGCCGCCCGAGGCGAGCCCCGCCGAGGTGGAGCGGGCGCTGCGCGCGGTCGCCGCCCGCAACCGCGTCGAGCTGCACATCGAGATCGAGTCGGAAACGACGCTCTAGGAGTGGTACGGGAGGTCCTGCGCTACCCCGATCGGCGTCTGAAGACCCCCGCGGCGCCGGTTCGCCGCGTCGGGCCGGCCGCCAGGCGCCTGGCGGCGGACCTGCAGGACACGGCGCGCGCCTTCACGCGTACGGTGGGGCTCGCCGCACCGCAGATCGGCGCGCCCTGGCGGATGGCCTTCGTCGACTGCACCGGGCACCCGCGGGTGCCCGAGCCGCTGGGGCCGCTGTGGCTCCTCGACCCGGTCCTCGCCGAGCACGAGGGCGACGAGGTCGGACGCGAGGGCTGCCTCAGCCTGCCCGACATCACCGCGAACGTGCGCCGGCCGACGCGGATCGTCGTGTCGGCGCTCGACCTCGACGGCAACCGCCGGGAGATCCGGACCGGCGGCTTCGAGGCCAGGGTCGTCCTCCACGAGATGGACCACCTGGACGGCGTCCTGATCCTCGACCGTGTGGCGTCGCTGCTGCTCGACGTCTTCCCGAGGCGCCGCTGAGGCAGCCGCGCGTGCGGCCCCCCGACCCGCTGCGCTCAGCTGAGGGATTCCCGCCCGCCGGAGCGCCGGCGCTGCCCCGCGGTCCTCGCCTTCCCCACCCGCGGCTCATCCCGCCGCGGCAGCGGGTCGGTGCGGCGGCCCTCGAACGGCGCCGCCCCGATCAGCTTGCGATAGCTCGCCAGCCGCGCCGGGTCCAGCGTGCCGGCGACAGCCGCCGCGAGGACGGCGCAACCCGGCTCGACCTCGTGTGAGCAGTCGGCGAACCGGCAGCCCGCCGCCAGCGCGTCGACCTCGGGAAACGTGGCGTGGACGGCCTCGTCGCCCGCGTCGGTGGCGAGGGCGCGCAGCCCGGGCATGTCGATGAGCGAGCCACCCGAGGGCAACGGGACGAGCTGGCGGGACGTCGTCGTGTGGCGCCCCCGCTGGTCCTGGTCGCGCACCGCCGCCACCGCGAGGCGCTCCTCGCCGAGCAGTGCGTTGATGAGCGTCGACTTCCCGGCGCCGGACGGGCCCAGGAACGCCGCGGTGACCGGATGGACAAGGAGGGCGCGCAGCGCGTCGAGCCCGTCGCCCGCCACCGCGCTCGTCGCGATCACCTCGACCCCGCCGAGACGTGAGGCCAGCGCCTCTGCCGCGCCCGGCGACGCGACGTCGAGCTTGGTCAGCACCACGACCGGGCGGGCGCCGCTCTCCCAGGCGATCACCAGCTCGCGCTCCACGCGAGCGGAGGAGACCCGGTCGGCGGGCACGGCGATCAGGACGAGGTCGAGGTTCGCCGCCAGGAGCTGACGGCGGCCGTCGGGGCCGACCCGGCCGAGCTCCGACCACCGCGGAGCCACCTGGACGGTCTCGCCGTCGAGCGCGCCCCAGTCGCCCACGAGCGTGCCGGGCGTCGGGAGGAACCGTTCGCCGTCCGGCGTGGCGAGGCGGCACCAGCCGCGTTCGACCCCGACCACCCGAGCGGGCACGAGGCCCCTGTCGACCATGGGGGACAGGAGCGCCAGAACGCGGTCGGACCAGCCGACCGGCACGAGGGGATGGGGTGATGGTTCAGCCAGCGGGAACCTCCTCGCACGGGGGCGCTCCCGCGCGCACGTCAGCCGGTGGGAGCGCCTTTCGAAAGGGACCGGAAGTCAGCCGCGACCGGCTGCCCCGACGCGCAGGCAGTCGTCGGCCTCACATCCCCTCCCACTCCCGTCGCAGGCGCCGCCGGACGGCGACACGGACATGGTACCCCCGGCCCGAGCTCTGCGCCGAGCCGCTCGACCTCGCGCCATCGCTGCGGCGATCGACGCAGGCTTGCAACAATGGCTCCCGATGGCGCCGATCAGCCGCGCGGAGCGGCAGCCCTGACGGAGCAGCGGTCCGGCGGCCTGCGGGGCCTGGCGGCCCTCATCGCAGCTGCCGTGCTGGGCGCCGGCATCGCCCTGGGGGCTGCGGCCGGCCTGGGCGCCTTCACGCGGGAGCGGGTGGTCCAGGTGGTCGAGCGGGTCCCGGCGCTGCCGGCGCCCGCCCGGCCCGAGCCCGCGAACCCGGAGGCCGGCCGCGGGCTGACGATCAACGAGATCTATCGCCGCGACTCACCCGGAGTGGTGCAGGTCACGACCAGCGTGGGCCGGGAGCAGCAGGCGCTGGGGTCCGGCTTCGTCATCGACGAGAAGGGCCACATCGTCACCAACTACCACGTGGTGGAGGGCGCCGACTCCGTGGCGGTGAACTTCTCCGACAACGCGGCGCTGAAGGCCCGCGTCGTCGGGGTCGACCCGTCGACCGACCTCGCCGTGCTGAAGGTGGACGCGCCGGCGGACGCGCTCGTGCCGCTGCCGCTGGGCGACTCCGACGGCGTGCGGGTGGGGGACCTGGCGGTCGCCATCGGCAATCCGTTCGGGCTCGACCGCACCGTGACCGCCGGGATCGTGAGCGCGGTCCAGCGCTACATCCAGGCGCCGAACGGCTACACGATCGACCACGTCATCCAGACCGACGCCGCCCTCAACCACGGCAATTCGGGCGGACCCCTGCTCGACGCCCGCGCGCTCGTCATCGGCGTCAACGCCCAGATCGCCAGCGAGTCCGGCGGCAACGAGGGCGTGGGCTACGCGATCCCGGTGAACACGGTGCGGACCGTGGTGGCGGCGCTGATCGCCGTGGGGCGCGTCGAGCATCCCTACCTCGGCGTCGTGATGGCCGAGGTCGATGCCGACATCGCCCGCGTGGCGCGGCTCCCGGTGGACCGCGGCGTCCTGATCCAGCGCGTTCGGCCCGGCAGCCCGGCCGAGAAGGCCGGCCTGCGGGGCGGCACGCGGACCGTGGTCGTCAGCGGCCAGACCTATGCGCTGGGCGGCGACGTGGTGACGCGCGTCGACGGCCGCGAGGTCGCGAGCCCGGACGACCTCGCGTCCATCGTCTCCGGCAAGCGCGCGGGCGACCGGGTGCCGCTCGAGGTGCGCCGCGGCTCCGAGACGCTCACCATCACCGTGACGCTCGGCACACGGCCGTCGGGGGCGGGCGGCTGACCCCACTTTCGCCAGCCCCGCGTACGGGGCACCATGGGGGCCGGCGGCCGCAGGGGCCGCGGCGCGACCGGGTCCCGACGGAGGTGGCATGGCTGAGGGCCGGACGATGTTCGCCTCGCGGCTCGCGGGACTGCCGGTGCTGGACCCGGCCGGGGAGCGCATCGGGCGCCTGACCGACCTGGTCGTCGCGCCCCGGCCCCGCTCGGCGCCGGTGGTGGGCGCGGTCGTGCGGGTGCGCCGGCGGCCGATCTTCGTCTCCTCCGGCCGCTTCGCCGAGCTCGACCAGGGCGGCCTGCGGCTCTCGACCGCCAGCGTGAACCTGCGCCGCTTCGAGCGCAGGCAGGGCGAGCTGCTCGTGCTCGGGGAGCTGCTGGACCGGACGGCGACGATCATCGGGGACGGCGAGCCGGTGCGGATCAACGACGTCGGCCTCTCCCCCGGCTCGTCGGCCGGCACCTGGGTGGTCAGCTCCGCCGACGTCGTGCCGGCCGGGACGGGCCTGCTGCGCCGGCCGGCGCACCGGATCGTGCCCTGGAACGAGCTGCTGGGCGTCACGCCGGTCGGCACCACCGGCGCCTCCCGGGCTGCGGCGCTGGCCCACCTGCCACCGGTCGAGCTGGCGGGCGTGATGATGGGCCTCGCCGACGCGGACGCCGCCCAGCTGCTCGCGGCGCTCGACGACGAGCGGGCCGCGGACGTCCTTGAGGAGCTCCCCGAAGAGCTCCAGGGACGGCTGCTGGGGACGCTCGGGCGCGAGCGGGCCGGCGACGTCCTGGACGCGATGAACCCCGACGACGCCGCGGACGTGCTCGGCGACCTGCCCCTGCCGGTGCGCACCGCCCTGCTGGCGGCGATGGAGCCCGAGGAGGCGGCGCCGGTCCGCCGGCTGCTCACCTACCGGCCGGACACCGCCGGCGGCCTCATGACCTCGGAGCCGGTGGTCGTGCCGACCAACGCCACGGTCGCGGAGACCCTGGCCCGGCTGCGCGAGGAGCGGGTCCCGCGCGCCCTGGCGGGCCAGGCGTTCGTCGTGCGCCCGCCGCTGGAGACCCCCACCGGCCGGCTCATCGGCACGGTCTCGATGCAGCGCCTGCTGCGCGAGCAGCCCTCGGCGCTCGCCGGGTCGCACCTCGACGAGCCGCGCATCGAGCCGCTGCCGCCGGACCTGCCGGGGCCCGCCGTCGCCGAGCACCTCGCCGCCTACAACCTCCTCGCAGCGCCGGTGGTCGACGCCGACGGGCGCCTCCTGGGCGCGGTCAGCGTCGACGACGTGCTGGACTTCCTGCTGCCCGCCGGATGGCGGGACACGGTCACCGACGACGGAGGGCCGGGTCCATGATCAGCCGCCTTCTCGCGCCCCTGCGCCGCAGGCGCGGCCAGCTCGACCGCCCGCGGCGGACGCTGCGGATGAGCGCCGCCCACTACGACCCCGAGGCATTCGGACGCTTCTCGGAGGGCGTCGCGCGGGTCATCGGCACCGCCCGCTTCCTCGTCATCCAGACCGGGATCGTGATCCTCTGGGTGATCGTCAACATCATCGCCTGGTACCTGCAGTTCGACCCCTACCCGTTCATCTTCCTGACCCTCGCCCTCTCGCTGCAGGCGGCCTATGCGGCGCCCCTGATCCTGCTCGCGCAGACGCGGCAGGCAGAGCGGGACCGCGTGCAGTCGGAGCGCGACCGCGCCACCGCCGACCGAACCCAGGCCGAGGCGGAGTTCCTCGCCCGCGAGGTGGCGGCGGTGCGGCTGGCCGTGGGCCGGCTGGGCCAGGACGTGCACGACGTGGAGGAGGCCCTGGACGACGTGCGGGAGAGCCTGGCGCGGATCGAGGCCGCGCTGGGCGCCTCCCGCGACGCGGAGCGCGCCGCCGAGACCGCCTGAGCCTCAGGCGGAGGCGGCCAGGCAGCGATGCGCCAGGTTGTTCCAGCCGTTCTCGTCCATACGCCGGATCCGCTCGCTGCCCGCCATCCTCGGCCGGCGCGGGGAGTCAGGCCCTGGGCCGGGCGGAGATCACCACCTCGCGCGCGGGGGCGGGCTCGAGGTAGCGGGAGGAGCAGATCAGGCAGCTGATCGCGGCCGCGGGCAGCACCACCACGAGCCCGCCGGCCACGTCGAGCAGGAAGTGGTTCCCCGTGACGACGACCGCCACGGTCACGAGCACCGGATATGCGAGCCCGATCCCCCGGGTCCAGGGGCTCCTGGTGAGCCGCCAGAGCGCCCAGCCCACCACGGGCGCCATCCCGACGTGGAGGCTCGGCATGGCGGCGACCGGGTTGTAGAAGAGCTGGACGAACCACGAGTCCAGCTGCACGAACGTCTGCGAGCTGACCGTGTCCACGTAGTCGAGGCCCGCCAGACGGGGCGGGGCGACCGGCTGGACGGCGTACCAGATCACGCCGCCGGTCCAGGACAGCAGGACGAGGTTTCGCGCGAACGGGTACGCGGCCCGCGCGCACCGGTACACGAGGACGAGCGTGAGCGGCAGCACCAGCACCTGGCTGCCGACGTACAGCCCGTTCCAGAACGGCATGCCGAGCCCGTGATGCAGGAACACGCGCTGGAGGGCGGGCTCGATGTCGATGCCGAGGCTCCGCTCGATGCCGACGATCTCGGCCGCGTTCTCGCGGCCCACGGCGAGGCTGCCACCCCAGATGCCGCGAATCAGCACGTAGGCGCCGTAGGCCCCCAGCATCAACCCGATCTCCCGCCGCCACGTCGACGCCGAGGCCGCCGCGACGCGGGCCCGCAGCGCCCACGCCCAGAGGCGCCGGGCGACGGCGCCCGCCGGCTGCGCCCACTCCCAGAGCGCCTTCGCCTCGGGGCTGGCGAGGACGCGCCGCCACGCCGCCCCGGTCCAGCGCCAGGCCGCGACCGCCGCCAGCAGGAGGGCGCCCCACAGCCGGCCATCGGGCCGCATCGCGCCGAACCACCTGCGTCCGGGACCGTGCAAGGACCCTCCTCCGCGCGGCCGCCGGGGTCGCGACCGCGCCCTCGTGCCGATCGTAACCCGATCGCCCCTGCACACGCACCCTTCTGCGACGGCGAAGGCGGGCGTCCCGATTCGCTACCCTCGCGGCCTGTGACCCAGCCGTCGGACGTCGTGCGCAGGATCCAGGACGCGCCGCTCGCGCTCGAGCGGCTGCAGACCGCCCGCAAGGCGCTCGAGCAGATCCAGGGGCTCGGCCGCGCGCTCGACCAGCTCGAGGCGGCGCGGGCGGCCCTGGACCAGCTGGAGCGGGTGCGGACGGTGCTCGACCCGCAGGTGCTCCAGGCTGCTCGTCGGACCCTGGCCCAGCTCCAGGCGATCGACCGGGCGCTCGACCCCGACCTGCTCCAGGGGGCGCGGAAGTCCTTCGAGCAGCTGGCGGCGGCCGGGAAGGGCTTCGATCAGCTGCAGGCCGCCGGCCGCGCGCTCGAGCAGCTCGAGGACGCGAAGGCGGCGTTCGACGAGCTGCAGACGGCGGGCAGCACGCTGGACCCGCAGGTGCTGGCCGAGGCGAAGCGGCTCTTCGGCGAGCTCCAGGGCCTCGGCGGCCGGGACGGGGACGACGACGAGCCGCCGGCGGAGGCGGCGACGCCCGGCTGAAGCCGCGCTGCCCGGCTCCGAGCTGCGAGCGGTCTGCGGCGTTCGGAGGCGACCCGCAAGGCCCTCGTCGAGCGGGGCGCCGCAGGCGGGACGCGCAGCTTCGGCAGGAGGCGGCCGCCATTGCGGCGGCCCTGGCGAGCGACCCCTCACGACGCAGATCCTCGCGCAGGCGGAGGGACTGGCTGGTCCGAGGCGACCTCGTGCGTCCGCCTGGGGCGAACCGTCTATCTCGGGCCCAGCGCCTCCCGCGCGGCCCGGATGCCGCTCCGCACCGCCCCCTCCATCGTTGCCGGCCAGCCGGTGTCGGTCCAGGCGCCGGCGAGCGCCACGCCGTCGAGGGGGGTCCGCGCCGGCGGCCGGCGCGCTGCCTGCCCGGGCGCGGACGCGAAGGTCGCCTGCGGCTCCTTGACCACCGCCAGCCGCTCGACGCGGGCGGCGCGGGCGCGGGGGAAGAGATGCTCCAGCTCGGCCCGGAAGCGCTCGGTCAGCTCGTCCCGGGAGAGCGCCACCTCCTCCCGCGCACCGCTCACGGACACCGCGAGGTGCTGGCCCGGCCCCGGCAGGCCGGCCATGGCGCTGCGATTGAAGACCCACTGGGCGGGGCTCTCGAGCACGGCCGTGAACCGGCCGTCCATCACGGGGCGGTCGTACCAGACGTGGACGTTCACGATCGGCGAGGAGCCCAGGTCGGGATCGGTCGGCAGCGCGGCGGGGGCGACGCGTCGCACCCGCTCGGGCGGCAGGGCGAGGACGACGGCGTCCGCCTCCAGCCGCTCGCCGTCGGCGAGCTCCACCGCCCCCGGACCGGCCCGCGCGACCGCCCGCCCGCTGAGCACGATGCCGTCGTGGGAGGCGAGGAAGCGGCGCGCGGCCGGGTCGACCAGGCGCGTGAGCCCCACCCGCGGCCACCCGATCGCCGAGCCGCCCCTGGTGCGCAGCAGCCCCTCGACGAACACGAAGGCGGCCAGGGCGGCCGAGACCCTGTCGCTGCGGTCGTTGCAGGTCGGCAGGACGATGAGGTCCCAGAAGCGCTCGATCGTCCGCTCGCCCTGGCCGTGATCCCGCAGCCAGTCCCGGAAGGTGACGTCGTCGAGCCCCGCCCGCGCCCGCGGCCCCATGCCCGCCAGGAGGGCCAGCGCGCCCGCCGCCCGCGCCTTCTCGCGCGCGCCGAGGTGCGGGTAGGCGACGAAGCTCGGCCCCAGGTGCAGCGGCGCCGGCAGCGGCCCGGCGCGCAGCGCGCCCGTGCGCCCCTCGCGATCGCGCACCGGCGCGTCGAGCCGGCCCTGCAGCTCGGTCATCCCGATCGTCCCCAGCAGCCGCAGGAGGCCCACGTAGGCCGTGCAGCAGCCCAGGAAGACGTGCTGCCCGTTGTCGACCTCCACCCCCGCCTCGGGATCGAGGAAGCTGAAGGCCTTGCCGCCGAGGAAGGGCCGCCGCTCGACCAGCGTCGCGCGGGCGCCGAGCCGGGACGCCTCGCAGGCCGCCGCGATCCCCGCCAGCCCGCCCCCGCAGACCACCACCCGCGGCGCGCGGGCCGCGCCGGCGCTCACGCCCGCAGCGTCAGCGCCGAGAGCGTGCGCGAGCCCATCAGCGCGAGCTTGCGCGGGGTCGAGAGCGCCACCCTCGACCCGAAGACGTCGTAGTCCCGCTCCTCGATGCGCTCCAGGATCTCCAGATAGATGCCGGCCAGCATCGCGACGCACAGCCGCGCCCGCCGGTCGAGCAGCGGCAGCAGGAGCTCGCCGCGGCCGAAGAAGCCGTGCGCGCGCGCGCCCTGGTCGCGCATGAGCGCCCGGAAGCGGGTCGTCGCCTGGCCGCGCAGCACCTCCTCCTCGGTGACGCCGTGGGCCGCCATCTCGTCGGCGGGCAGGTAGATCCGCCCGCGGGCCGCGTCCTCGCCGACGTCGCGCATGATGTTGACCAGCTGCAGGGCGACGCCGAGTTCGCGGGCGTGGCCGGGCGCCGCCTCGTCGCCGAAGCCGAAGACGTGCAGGCTCACCAGCCCCACCGCACCCGCGACCCGATCGCAGTAGGCCTCGAGCGCCGGGAAGTCCGGGTAGCGGCGGACGGTGAGGTCCCACTCGATGCCCTCCAGCAGGTGCTCCAGGTGCGCCCGCGGGATCGCGAACCGCCGCACCGCGTCGGCGAGCGCGATCAGCACGGGGTCCTCCCCGATCGGGTCGTCCCGGTAGCAGGCGTCGAGCTCGGCCCGCCGGGCGGCCAGCGCCGCCAGCTTGCAGTCCAGCGGGTCGTCGCCGTCCACGCTGTCGTCGCAGCGGCGGCTGAACGCATAGGCGGCGTAGATCCCGGCCCGCCGGGGCGGGGGCAGGAACACGAAGCCGTAGTAGAAGTTGCGCGCCTCGGACCGCGTGATCTCCCGGCAGCGCTCGTAGGCCTCGGCCACCCGCGGCTCGAGCACGGTCACGGCCGCTGCCGCATCCTCGCCAGGACGCCCGCCGCGAGGCGCGCGCGGCCCAGGCGGCCGGGCGCGGGACGGCGCGCCAGCGTGTCATAGCCCTGACGGGCGATCCCGTCGCAGACCGCGAGCCCCCCGGCCGTGAACATGCGCAGGAAGAGGCCGGCGCGGGCGCCGACCAGGCCGGCCAGCGGCGCGCCGGCCAGGAGCGCCTCCCGCGCCCGCGCCACCTGCTCCTCCACGAGCGCCCGCACGGCCGGGGTGGCGGCGAGCCGGCCCAGGTCCTCCTCGTGCACGCCGAAGCGCTCCATGTCCGCGCGCGGCAGGTAGATCCGCCCCCGCTGCTCCAGGTCGCGCCGGATGTCCTGCCAGAAGTTCGCGAGCTGGAGGCCGATGCAGGTCGCGTCGCTCATGCCGGCCCGCCAGGGGTCGCGGTAGCCCAGCACCCCGAGCACCATCCGCCCCACCGGCGTGGCCGAATGCTCGCAGTAGCGGAGCAGGTCCTCGTAGGTGTCCCAGCGGCTGCGGCGCTGATCCATCCTGTTCGCCTCGATCAGCCGCAGGAACGGCTGCGCCTCCAGCCCGCGCCGCTCGGCCGTGACCGCGAGCGCCTGCAGGCGCGGGTCCCGGGGCCAGCCGCCGCCGAACCCCCTGCGCAGGTCCTCCTCCCAGGCGTCCAGCCGGCGCAGGCGCTCGTCGCGGCCCGCCGCCGGATCCTCGTCCCCCAGGTCGTCGGTCGCCCGGCAGAAGGCGTAGACGGCCTGCATGTCCTGGCGCAGGGGGGCCGGCAGCAGGACCGCGGCCACCGGGAAGTTCTCGTCGTGGCGGCGCACCGCCTGCCGGACCGCCTCGCGGCCCTCGCGCGGGAGGGGCGACGCGACGCTCACCCCGCCCCCTCCTCCGTCGCGGCGGCCACCCGCCCCAGCGCCTGCACCGGGAAGTAGAGCCGGTAGTAGTGGTACTTGATCATGAAGTCGCCCGGAAAGCCGGTTCCCGTGAAGCGGTCCTCGGGCCAGGAGCCGTCCGGCGCCTGGGTCGCGGCCAGGTAGCGGACGCCGCCGGCGATCGCCGCGTGCGCGGGATCGGCGGCCACCAGCCCGATCAGCGCCCAGGCGGTCTGGGACGCCGTCGAGGGCCCGCGCCCGATCCAGGCCGGGTCCCGGTAGCTCAGGATGTCCTCCCCCCAGCCGCCGTCGGCGTTCTGGTGGCGCGCGAGCCAGGCCACCGCCCGGCGGGCGGGCGCGGCGCCCATGTCCTCGCCCGCGGCGGCCAGCGCCGGCAGGACGGCGCCGGTCCCGTAGACGTGGTTGACGCCCCAGCGGCCCCACCAGGAGCCGTCCTCGCGCTGGGTGCGCAGCAGGTACTCGACCCCGCCGCGGACGGCCGGGTGCGCGGACGGGAGGCCGGCGGCGGCCAGCGCCTCGACGACGTGCGCGGTGACGTCCTCGGTCGGGGGGTCGATCACCTCGCCGAAGTCGCAGACCGGGAGCTGGGTCATCACGACGCGGTCGTTGTCGACGTCGAAGGCCCCCCAGCCGCCGCCCGCGCATCGCATCGCCAGCAGCCAGTCGACGCCGCGGCGGATGGCGCCGTGGTCGGGCGGCAGGCCCGCCCGCAGGAGGGCGAGGATGACCTCGGCGGTGTCGTCAGTGTCCGGGTACCAGTCGTTGTCGAACTCGAAGGACCAGCCGCCCGGCCGCCCGCGGCGGGGGATGACGTGCCAGTCGCCGTAGCGGGTGACCTCCTTCCCCAGCAGCCAGTCGGCGGCGCGCGCGAGCGCCGGATGCTCGGCGTCGAGGCCGGCGTCCGAGAGCGCCACGGCGGCCAGTGCGGTGTCCCAGATCGGCGACAGGCACGACTGCATGCGCAGGCGCTCGCCGTCGTCGAGCGCGAACGTGGAGAAGCCCGCCAGGCCGCGGGCCATCGCAGGGTGGTCGAGCGGGTGTCCGAGCGCGTGCAGGGCGATGAGGGAGTAGACCCACGGAGGTTGGATGCCGCCCCAGGAGCCATCCGCCTCCTGGTGCTCGAGGAGCCAGCGGGCGATCCGATCGTAGGCCCGGCGGCGGACGCTGCGAAGGGGGCGGCGGCCGTAGCGGCGCAGCAGCGGATCGGCGCGCTCGAACCAGGGCGTCCAGCGCCCCGGAGTGCGGGGGTGGGGGCGCGGCCCCGCACCCGGCGGCTCGAGGAAGAGCTCGTCGAGCCCGATCGGCTGCGGGTAGGTGGGGTGCTTGGACAGCACCACCATCAGCGCCACGTAGGTGCCGCGCGCCCAGCAGGCGAAGCGGTAGGTCGAGAACGGCGCCCGCGCCGGCAGGAACACGAGCTCCGGGGGCATCGTGGGGAGCGCCGACCACGGGTAGCGGCCGAGCACCGCCAGCCACAGCTTGGTGAAGAAGCGGGCGCGGTTGACCCCGCCCAGGCCGCGGACGACCTCGCGGGCGCGGGCGAGCGCGGGAGCGTCGGCCGGCACGCCGGCCAGGCGCAGGGCGTAGTAGGCCTCGGCGGTGGTGGAGAGGTCCGGCGGGCCGTCGAACCAGACCGGCCAGCTGCCGTCCGCCCGCTGGGTGGCCAGCAGCTCCGCGGCCACCTTGCGCCGGTCCTCGTCGGTCGCGATGCCGAAGGCGGTGAGCAGAAAGAGGTGCTCGGAGGTGATCGTGGCGTTGGACTCCAGCTCCCCCCACCAGTAGCCGTCCCGGTGCTGCAGGGAGAGCAGGTGCTCCAGCCCGCGCCCCAGGGCCGACCGGGCGACGGCCGCGACCTGCGGGCGCTCGCCGAGCGTCGACATCAGGCGCTCGCCGCCCGCAGGCGCGCGCCCCGCCGGGGCGCGTAGCCGCCGTCGAGGTACCACTCGACCGCGTCGGCGAGCGCGCCCATCACCGGCGACCGGGGGACGCCCAGCTCGCGCACCGCCCGGCCCGGATCCGCGTACATGGTCTTCCTGGCCATCAGCGCGCCGTCGAGCGGCGCGAGCGGCGCGCGGCGAAGGAGCAGCCCCTCGACCACCTCGTCCGCGGCGGCGAAGGCGATCGCCACGGCGTGGGGAACCCGCAGCCGCGGCGCCCGACGGCCGGTGGTCTCCGCGAGCAGGGCCAGGATCCGCCGCAGGGACAGGTTCTCGTTGCCGAGGATGTAGCGGCGGCCCGGCTGGCCGCGCTCGAGCGCGAGGCGGTGGCCGACCGCGACGTCGCGCACGTCCACCAGGTTCAGGCCGGTGTCGACGAACCCGAACATGCGCCCGCGCAGGAACTCGACGACGATCATCCCGGTCGGCGTGGGGCGCCAGTCGCCCGGGCCGATCGGCGCCGTCGGGTTCACGATCACGGACCACTGCCCCGCGGCCGCCGCACGTCGGACCAGCTCCTCCGAGGCCAGCTTCGAGCGCTTGTAGGCGCCCACCAGCTGCCCCGGCGCCAGCGGCGTGTCCTCGTCGCCGGGAGCGCCGCCGGCCGGGACGCCGATCGTGGCCACCGACGAGGTGTGGACCAGCCGTGCGCCGGCGGCGCCCGCGGCCGCGAGCACGTTGGCGGTGCCGGCGACGTTCGTGCGCTCCACCAGCCCGGCGTCCCGCCGCGCCAGCGAGTAGCGGGCGGCGACGTGGAACACGGCGTCGCAGCCCGCGGCGGCCCGCTCGAGGCTCCCCGGGTCGAGCAGGTCGCCGCGGACCGGCTCGCAGCCCTCCGGCCAGCGCCGGGCGCCGAGGCTCTCGGAGCGGACCAGCGCCCGCACCGTCCAGCCGTGCGCCAGCAGCTCCCGGGCGACGTGGGCGCCGATGAAGCCGCCGGCGCCGGTGACGAGCGCGACGCTCATCGCGCCCCGCGCAGGAGCGTCGCCAGGCCGCGGCGCAGCGCCGGGCCGGCCCGGCGCGCGCCCAGCCCGAGCCGCGCGAGGGCGGCCAGGTCGGCCGGCCGGCGGACGAGATGGCGGGCCAGGGCCGCCGGACGCGGTCGGCCGCGGGCGTCGACCAGCGCCTCCAGGTCCGGCAGCCGGTCGGCGGCGGCGTCGGTCACCGCCCGCAGCGCCAGGAACGGCACCCCCGCCGCGGCGGCGGCACGGGCCAGCGCCGCGCTCTCGAGGTCGACCGCGATGGCGTCCGGGCCGCCCAGGGCGCGCAGCCGGGCGCGCTCGGCGGGCACGCGGGCCAGGCGGACCGCGCTCACGATCGTCCCCCGCCGGCCGGGGGCGGCGGCCAGCAGGGCCGGGTCGGCCTGCAGCGGCTCGCCCCCGCGCTCGTCGAGCACCCGCTCCGCCGCCACCAGGTCGCCGGCCCGAAGCGCCGGGTCGAGGGCGCCGCAGAAGCCCACCGCCACCAGCGCGCGCGGCGGCGCGTCGCGCCCGAGCAGCCGGTCCGCGGCCCGCGCCGCGGCGGCGGCGCCCATCCCGGAGGACCAGAGCTCCACACCCGGCCCGGCCAGCGAGCGCAGCGCCCGCCGCTCGGACGCCAGCGCGCACACGAGGGCGAGCGGACCGCCGCGCCCGCTCCCTCTCAGCGGTGCGTCGCGAGGGTGAGCAGGTCGCGCGGCCGCTTGAAGGCCTCGAGGATCGTGCTCGCCTCGTAACCGCAATGCATCATGCAATTCGCGCAACGCGGGTCGCGGCCGGTGCCGTAGGCCTCCCAGTCGGTCCCTTCGTAGAGGTCCTTCAGGCTGCCGACGTGCTGGTCCGCCAGCAGGTAGCAGGGGCTGCGCCACCCCTCGACCGTGTAGGTCGGCATCGACCAGGCCGAGCAGCGGTACTCGCGCTTGCCCTGCAGGAACTCGTGGAAGAGCGGGTTGTTGTAGAAGGGGACCGCGAGGTCGCGGCAGCGGTCGTGCACCTCGGTGTAGAGGTCCTGCGCCTCCCTGCGGGCGAGGAACTGCTCGCGGTCGTGCGTCACCGACTCGTAGTCGAAGCCCGGCGAGGTGATGCAGCCCTCGACGCCCATGTCCTTCAGGAACGTGAAGAGCTCCACGTACTCCCCGGCCGGCACGCCGCGGTAGATGGTGGTGTTGGTGCAGATCCGGTAGCCGAGCTCGATCGCCCGGCGCATGTGCTTGGTGGCGGTGCGGAACACGCCCCTGCGCGCCACGGCATGGTCGTGGACCTCCTCCATGCCATCGAGGTGGACGACCATCGCGAACCGCTTCGAGGGCGGGATGCGGCCGAAGGCGCGGTGCATCAGGAGGCCGTTGGTGCCGAGGTACACGAAGCGGCCCTGGGCCGTGATGCCGTTCACGATCTGGTCGATCTGCTCGTGGATGAGGGGCTCGCCGCCCGGGATGTTGACGATCGGCGCGCCCGCCTCCTCGGCGACCCTGAGGCACTCCTCCACCGACAGCCGCTTGTGGAACACCTCCGCGTACTCGCGGATGCGCCCGCAGCCGTGGCAGGCGAGGTTGCAGAGCTCCAGCGGCTCCAGCATCAGCGTGAAGGGGAAGCGGTCTCGCCGCTCGATGAGCTTCTTGCGGACAAGGTAGCTGGCCATTCCCAGCTCGAGCGACATCGGACG
>JAWVEW010000156.1:0-11522 GCA_033856495.1 Miltoncostaeaceae bacterium
CTGCCGGTTCGGGTGAGCGGATCCCGCCAGTGGTTGGCGGCCCCGAGGGGCCGGGCGTACTGCACGCTGCGATAGGCCTCGGCGGCGCTGCGGGCGATGGCCGCGGCGGCGGAGCGCACCACCGAGACCGGCATGCCCGAGGTGCGGCTGACGAGGTACTGGTGGTCGGCGGCGGACACGCCGTCGACGGCCTCCGTGGCGTGAGCGACGCCGGCGCGCGCGAGGGCGGCCAGGCGCTGGTCGACCGGCAGGGTGCCGGCCCGGTGAAGGGCGGCCATGGCGCGGTTGACGAACAGCGTCGGGACCAGGCTCAGCTCGGCCAGCGCGTTGCCGGCGACGTCCGTGATCGTCTGCCGCTCCCGCGCGTGGTAGGCCCCGGCGGGGCCGAGCGCGTCCAGGGCGAGGAGCTCGGCGGTCGCAGGCATCAGTACACCCCCTCGATCACGACCTCGTCGTCGAAGCGCTGGACCGGCGTCACGTCGGCGACCGAGTCACCGACCTGGCCCTCAAGGGGCTCGGTCCGCGTGGCCATGTCGCGCTCGAGGTTGTTGGGCAGCAGGAACGACCTGCTGACGTGGTTCATCACCACCTGGCCGCGCTCGCCGTAGGCGACCTGGCGCCCGGTGTCGGGCGCGACGACGGAGAACGTGATGTACGGCGAGAACGGGTCGAAGATGCAGGGGTCGTCGTCGGTGAGATCCGGCCGTTCGGCCGCCCCGCCGAGCACCATCGTGCTTCCGTAGTTCCCGTCGAGCGTCACCCCGGGGAAGACCTCGGTCCGGTAGAGGTACCGGGTGTCGGCGTCCATGTGGGCTCCCGCCCACGCGATGGCCTGCACCTTCTCGCGAACCAGATCGACGAGGTCGTCGCGTCGCGCCAGCCGCTGCAGCAGCGGCGGCGTGGACATCAGGACGGCGATGTCCTGGGTCTGCAGCACGAACGCCGCCTGGTCGATCAGGTGCTCGGCGTAGGCCTCCGCCTCGTCGGCCTTGCCCGCGGCGATCAGCTTCTTCACCCAGCGCGGGTCCATGTCGATCGTGAAGCTCAGCCCGCCGAGCGCCACCGCCTGCCGTCTCACCATCTCGCCGGCGACGTGCGGCCCGCCGGGGATCAGGGCGAGCCAGTTGCGGTTCCTCGGCACTCCTCGCGCGTCCAGGTGGGCGACCTGCCGGTCGAGCATGCGGTCGAACCACTCACGGAGCATCACGATCCGCTTCGGGGGACCGGTGGTGCCCCCGCTCTCGAACACCCCGACGACCTCGGGGGACGGGTCGTAGCCCCTCGGGATGAGATCCTCGGCGCGAACGTCGCGCAACTCGTTGGCGACGTTCGGGAAGAGGGTGAGGTCCTCGAAGCTCGTGACGTCCGTGCGCGGGTCGAACTCCAGCGACCCGGCCCGCTCCAGCCAGAACGGCGAACCCGTCTCCGGGTTGAAGTGCCACTCCATCGCGGCCCGGATGAACTCGTCCGGATCGGGATCGACGCCGAACGGGACCTCCAGCGGCGATATCGCGTGCTGCAGCATGACGCCTCCTTGTGACGCGACCGAAGTGCCGGTCACGCGTGGGGCCGGCGTGTGCGATCACGATCTTCCTCGGCAGGGGCCCGCCGGGCGGGCACCCGTGCTCTCGGGTCCCGACAGACGTTAGGTCCGCAGGCCGGCGCCGGCGCTGGACGCCGGAACGGGGACCGCTGGACCCCGGCGCATCCGCGGGATGTTCGCGCCCTCGACGGCCGGGCGGGCAGCCCTCGCTGGCACGAGGACCGGGCGGGCGCCGCCAGTGCGGGCCGCACGCTGTCGGTGACAGGAACCTGAGTGACTGGAGGGAGACCCGACATGGCGGTACCAGCCTGGAGCGCGACGGCAGCGCCGCCCGGTGCGGGGGGGATCGTCACCGACGGTGGAGGGCTCGACTGATGCCGTTCGCCGAGAGCGGGTCGCTCAGGCTCTACCACGAGACCGCGGGCTCCGGGCCGCCGGTGCTGCTGGTGAGCGGTCAGGGGATGAACCGGTGCGCGTGGAGGCGGACGGTGCCCGTGCTCGCCCGGTGGTTCCAGGTGATCTCGTTCGACAACCGCGACACCGGCCGAAGCGATCACACCTTCTGGCCCTACACGACCCCGCAGATGGCCGACGACGCCATCGCCGTCCTCGACGCGGTGGGGGCGGAGCGCGCCCACATCTACGGGATGTCGCTCGGCGGGATGGTCGCCCAGCAGATCGCGCTACGGCATCCCGATCGCGTCGGCGCGCTGATCCTCGGCTCCACCACGCCCGGCGGGCTGCGCGTCGTCCTGCCGGACCTGAAGACGCTGACGTTCTTCGTGCGCGCCGGCTGGATGGGGCCCGAGGAGGCCGAGTGGGCCGCCGTCCAGTACAGGTACGGGAAGGCCACCCGGCGCGAGCGCGGCCACCTCATCGCCGATGACATCGCTCACAGGGGCGCCTTCCCGGTGGCCCCGCTCGCCTACCTGCACCAGATGGCGGCCGCGGCGACGCACGGAACGCTCGGCCGCCTGGGCACGATCAGCGCGCCCACCCTGGTGGTCCACGGCGAGCAGGACGTCGTCATGCCGCTGGCGAATGCCCGGCGTCTGGCCGACGCGATCCCGGACGCGGAGCTCACGGTCTGGCCCGGCGCCGGCCACCTCTACGCCACCGACGAGCCGCGCGCCGACGAGGAGATCGCCCGGTTCCTCATGTGCCACTCCGCGGCGCTGCGGCGCAGGCCGCCGCAGCGGCGTCAGGCCCCGCGGCTGCCCGCCGCGGTCAACGGCTCGCAGGTCGCCAGCCGACGATTCGGCATCGCGGCAGGACCGAGCTCATCCTGACGGTTCGATCTGCGGCAGGCCGGCAAGCTCCGCCCCCCCGACACGAGCGCGTCGCCGGGCTAGTGGGCCAACCACCAACGTGGCCGGTGTTCTGCCGTGCGAACACCGAGCGAGGCAAGGACGCAGGGAGCCGCCGCTACTGGAAACAACGGGGCGACCGAGGACGCAGCATCGCGATGAGTGTGAAGCCGGCAGAACCCGGTAAACGTTCGTGGGCGGTCCACTAAGCGTCGTCCAGGGCGCGTCCGGGCGAGCGGGTGGACGAGGCATAGGCCACCGCCACGACCTGCTCGGCGGGATCGCCCATCGGGGCGACGGCGACCATGAGCCCCTCGTCGCCCATGTCCTCGTAGCCCGCGGCCTCGAGCAGCGCCCGGACGTTGAACTCCAGCTGCCGCGCCAGCGGCTCGGGCACGTCGCCGCGCATGCCCGGCACGCGCAGCCGGATCGAGAGGACCTCCCGCCAGCGGGCGGCGCCGGCTGCCTGCCACCACCAGGACGCCCCTTGCTGGGGCGACCAGCGGATGGCGGCGCTGTCCATCACTGCACGATCCCCCGCCGCCGCTGGGCCACGGCCCGGGTGAGCCGACCCGCATGGCCCTCGGCGGCGAGCGCGCCGAGCGCCGAGCGCAGCGCCTCGCGATCGTCGCCAGGGTTTCCGTCCGACTCGCGGCGCAGGACCAGGGGGACGTAGGTCTCCGCCCCGGCCGGCGCGGCCGGCGCCTCGTCGACCGCCAGCCCGGCGAGCGCCGCCCGGGCCGGCTCCTGCCCGGTCGGATCGTCGGGGCGGAACCACAGCAGCGCCTCCGCCCAGTCGTCCGGGAGCGCGCTCAACAGGCGGTCGATGTCGTCCTCGTTCAAGGTGAGGGGCGCTCCAGGGGGCGCGGCGGATGGCACGGCGTCAACCGACCGCCGAAGTCTACAACGGGGCGCCGAGGCGCGCGGGGTGGTCTAGGCCAGACTGCCGTCGGCCTCATAGCGGACCAGCGAGAAGACGTCGTAGCCGTCCAGGCGCAGGCGCCCGGGCAGGAAGGCGAGCTCCACGACGAAGGCCAGCCCGGCCACCTCGCCGCCCAGTTGGTGCACCAGATCGCACTTGGCCTTGGCGGTTCCCCCGGTGGCCAGCAGGTCGTCGTGGACGAGCACCCGGGTCCCGGGCGCGATCGCGTCCCGGTGCATCTCGAGCGCGTCGACGCCGTACTCCAGCTCGTACTGCTGGCTCAGGGTCTCCCAGGGAAGCTTGCCCGGCTTGCGGGCGGCCGCGAAGCCGACCCCCAGCGCGTGCGCGATCGCTCCTCCGAGGATGAACCCGCGGGCCTCGGCCGCGAGCACCAGGTCCACGTCGCGGCCCCGCGCCCAGTCGGCGATCCCATCGACGCAGGCGGCCAGCCCCTCGGGGTTGGCGAACAGCGGCATCAGGTCGTAGAAGAGGATCCCCGGCTTGGGGTAGTCGGGGACGCGGCGGATGGCGCCGTCGATGTCGAAGGTGACGGGCACGGGCTGGCTCCTCTGGAGTCGGGTCAGGAGGCTGCGACCGAGTGCAGCTTGCGCAGCTCGGACACCAGCATCAGGTGGCGCATGTGCGAGACGAGGGCTGCGAGGCTCTCGAGCGAGTTCAGCGCCTCCTTGCGCCGCTCGGGGTTCTTGGAGCGAAGGCCGGCCGCCAGCACCTGCTCCAGAAGACTCGCCTCCCGCTCGGCGGCGACCCGGAAGATGCGCAGGTGGCGCGCCTCGACGCCATAGGCCGCCAGCTCCAGCGCGGTCTGGACCACCTCGCGGTCCGTCTCGTCGTAGCCCTCCCCTCCCCGGCGGCTGATCAGCCCGAAGTCCTCGAGCGCCTTGAGCGTGTCCCTGCTCGCTCCGGTGGACTGCATCACCTCGTCGGCGCTGCGGCGGGCGCTCGGCCCGGGCTCGGAGAGGTTGGCGCGCTTGAGCTGCCGCGCCTGGTTGGCGACGCTGAAGGCGCCGCTGGTCGACGAGTCCAGCTCCTGCCGGATCACCCGAAGCGGCAGGAACTCGTCCCGCTGCAGGCGCAGGATGGTCCGCAGCCGCTCCACGTCGAGCGGCGAGTAGAGGCGGTAGCCGCCGGCCGTGCGCCGGGGCGAGAGCAGCTTCTGGTCCTCGAGGTAGCGGATCTTCGAGATGGAGACGCCGGCGAAGTCCTCCTTGAGGAGCTTGCACACCTCGCCGATCGTCAGCGTCCGTTCGGAGCTTGGACCGGCGGTCGGCATGGCGGATCGCGCGTTGGGGCTCATCCGGCGATGAAGGCGAGGCGGAACTTGCCGATCTGGAGCTCGTCGCCATCCTCCAGCCGCTCCCGGGCCTCGATGCGGCGGCGGTTGACGTAGGTGCCGTTGAGGCTGCCCAGGTCCTCGAGCACGACGCCGTCGGATCCGCGGCTGAGGACCGCGTGGTTCCGGGACACGGTCACGTCATCCAGGAAGATGTCGCTGGACGGCGAGCGCCCGACCGTGAGCCGGTCGATGTCGAGCGGAAAGAGCTGGCCCGAGAGGCCCCCGCCCGAGCGCACCGCGAGGGCGGGGCCCCCCACCCCCGCCGCTGCCCAGCCGGACGCCTCCTCCTCCACGAGGGAGAAGCCGCCGGTGATCTCGTCGGTCTGGCCCTCGACGATCAGCAGTGCGCCGCAGCGGCCGCAGTACCGATGCGCGTCGCTCTGGTGAAAGCCGCACTCCGGGCAGTACACGTCCCCGATCTCAGTCCGGCTCGTCCAGCTCGAGGTCGCCTTCCAGCCGCTTCATGTCCGGAAGGCGGCCGGCGAGGATCGCGCTCAGCACGTCGACGTCGACGACCGAGATCTCGCGCTCGTCGCGGCCCTGCAGGCGGTGGATCAGCTCGCGCTTGAGCAGCTCGATCCGGCCATGCAGCAGCCGGCGCCGGTAGGAGATCTCCCGTTCCTCCTCCGTGAGCTCCTTGATGAGCGCCTTGAGGTCGGCATCCGAGAGGGTGGTGAGCTCTGGCGTGACGTCGTCCATCTTGGCTCCTCACATGTGCTTCGGAGACGGCTGACCCAGCATACCGGAGTCCGGCTGAGAACCCTCACGTGCAGCTTGAGCCCGAAGCGCTTCGGCCCGGGCGAGGCGTCGCGCGGTCCTCGCGTAGTTGGCGAGGGTGAGCACCGAGGCCGCCACGGCGACCCAGAACAGGGCGTCCACCCACGGCGAGTCGCTGAGCAGCGCGAGCGCGGTGGCGACCATCGCGAGCGACGATGCCACCTTCCCGGGCATGTCGACCGCAAGCTGCACGCCCCGCCTCGCGAACCAGACGAAGGCGGCGATGCTGATGGCGTCCCGGGCGAGGATCAGGGCGGGGCCGATCCAGTGGATCCGATCGAGCGCGATCAGCCCGGCCAGGCCGACGGCGACCACCAGTCGGTCGGCGAGCGGGTCCGCCAGGCGCCCGAAGCGGCTCTCCGCGTCCAGGGCGCGCGCCAGGCGGCCGTCCAGGAAGTCGGTCGCGCAGATGGCGAGGAAGAGCCAGGCCGCAGCGGGCTCGGTGGGGCCGTCGGCCCGGGCCAGAACGACCGCCAGCACCGGAAGGGCGGCAAGCCGCGCGATCGTCAGCGCGTTCGGGAGCCAGCGAAGACGGGGCATGCGGTGGGGACGCCTCGGCAGTCGGCGTGCCCGTCGGAGCGTCCGACGCGAATCGGGGCGAGAGGATTTGAACCTCCGACCGCCCGGCCCCCAGCCGGGTGCGCTACCAGGCTGCGCCACGCCCCGCTCTCCGGCCGAGGTTACCACACGGCAGCCGGCAGCCCCGGGGTGCCGTCGTAGCATGGACTCGTGCGCCGGGCCGCCACGTGCGCCCGCCGACCTCCCGCCGCTCCCGCCCGTCCTCGGCACCGAGCCGCATGGGCACGACGCGGTGCCCGCCAGCACGACGGTCACGATCCTCGTCTGGGGAATCGCCCCGCCGCCGACGCTCCTCGACTGCCCGGAGGGCGCGTCTCGCCGGCGGCCCTCAGGCCGCCGCCGCGATCTCCTCCTCGCGCTCGATCGGCCCGCCGCAGCGCTCCCAGGTGCCCACGCCGCCGTCGATCACGTGGATCGCCCGCCGGGCGCCCGCGCGCTGGGCCAGGCTCGCCCCGACGCCGCTGCGCATGCCGGACGCGCAGATCACCGCGATCGGCCGCTCCGGGTCGAGGCCCGCCGGAACGTCGCGCAGGTCGTGGTATGGGACGTGGATCGATCCGGGGATGTGGCCGGCGCGCCACTCGGCCTCCTCGCGCACGTCCAGGATCTGGACCTGGGGATCGCGGGTGCAGCGCGTGAGCAGGTCCTCGGCCGGCACCCGCTCGGTCCGCTCGATCGGCCGGCGCTCCTCCCGCCAGGACGACATGCCGCCCGCGAGGTAGCCGCCGGCGGCGCGCATGCCGACCGCCGCCGCGAGCCGCGCCGCCTGCCGGCAGTCCTCGTCGTGGCGCCCGATCAGCACGATCTCGGCGTCCGGGTCGACCACCCAGGCGAGCTTCGTGCCGAAGCCGGAGCGGAGCATCGAGAGGTTGAGCGCGCCGGGCACGTGCGCGTCGTCGAACTGCACGTCGTGGCGGACGTCCACCGCGAGGGCGCCGGCGGCCAGCCGGCGCTCGACCTGGGTCGGCGTCAGCGGCGGCGGCTCGAAGCTCTCCGTGACCAGCGGGCCCTTGTTGATGCCAACGATGCGGCGGAAGTTCGGGGGCTGCGGAGGGAGGCCCTCGGTGGCGCGCCGGACGAAGGTCTCCTCGTCGCGCACGGCGAGCAGCGGGTTGTGCTTCCGCTCGTAGCCGATGGTCGAGGACACCTTCATGTCGATGCCGCCGCCGCCGCACAGCGAGCCGCCCACGTGGGCGGGCCAGATCTCGGTCTCGGGCGGCAGCGACAGCAGCCGGCGCTGCAGGGACCGGAACATCTCCCGCGCGCCGTCGCGAGGGTCCGCCGCGAGGTCGGGGCGGGCCACGTCGCCCACGAAGATGGTGTCGCCGGTGAGCACGGCCCAGGGCTCCTGGCCGCGGCTCGTGTCCACGAGCTCGTAGGCGGTGTGCTCGGGACGGTGGCCCGGGGTGTGGAGCGCGCGCACGAGCACACGCCCAAGCGCCAGCGTCCAGCCGTCCTCGATCGGCTCGTGGTCGTAGTCGGCGCCGGCGGCGCGGTGGACGTGGAGGCGCGCGCCGGTGGCGGCCGCCAGCCGCCCGTGGCCGGAGACGTGGTCGGCGTGCGTGTGGGTCTCGAGCACGTGCTCGATGCGCACGCTCAGGTAGCGCGCCAGATCGAGGTAGTCGTCGATCTCGAACCGCGGGTCCACCACCGCCGCCACCCCGGCGCGCTGGTCGCCGATCAGGTAGGAGGCGCAGCCGAGGTCGTCGTGGATCACCTGGCGAAAGATCATCTGGAGCCTCGCTCGGTCGGTTCCCCGGTGGCGCCGCCAGCCCAGAGCCCGGCGCCCAGGGGGATCATACATAAGCGAAGCTCATTCAACAGATTAGTTGGTACGACGCAAAACAAGATCCCCGCCGAAGCAAGCGACCCGCCAAGAGGGAGCCGGCGGAGGCGGGTTGAGATCCCCGCCGAAGCAAGCGACCCGCCAGGAGGGAGCCGGCGGAGGCGGGTTCAGGGGCCGAGCCGGAACGCCTCGACCAGGCTCAACCGCGAGGCGGTCGGGATCACCCGGGACAGCCGCAGCCCCGCCGCCCCCAGCACCCGTCGGTGCTCCTCCTCCGTGCGCGCGCGCCCTCCGAAGACCACCATGATGTTGAGGTCCAGGACCTTCCCGTAGTGGGGGCCGTCCCCGGTCGGGATGACGATCTCCGCGATGAGCACCCTGCCGCCGTCCCCCATCGCCCGCCGGCAGTTCCCGAGGATCGCCACGCACTGCTCGTCGTCCCAGTCGTAGAGCACGGCGCCGAGCGCGTAGGCGTCGCCTCCCGCCGGCACGCCCGCGAAGAAGTCTCCGCCGACGACCTCCACCCGGTCGGCGACGCCGGCCGCCGCCAGCGTCGGGCCGGCTCCCGCCACCACCTCGGGGCGATCGAGCAGGATCGCCCGCATCCCGGGGTTCCGGCGGAGGATCGCCGCCGCGAGGAAGCCGTGGCCGCCGCCGACGTCCACCAGCGTGCGCACGCCCGTGAAGTCGTAGGCCTCGGCCACGACCGGGTCGAGCGCGCGGTGGCGCTCGGCCATGGCGTCCGCGAAGAGGCGCTCCGCCTCCGGGTTCGCCGTCAGGTGCTCGAAGAAGCTTGCGCCGAAGGCGCGCTCGAAGGCCGGGCGGCCGGTTGCCAGGGTGTGCAGCACCTCGTCCCAGGCACGGCGGTTGTCGCCGCCGACGTAGCGCAGCAGCGAGCGCAGCGTCGTCGGCGAGCCTTCCCGCATCGGCTCGGAGAGCGGGGTCAGCCCGTAGCGGCCGTCCGCCTCCCGGCGAAAGACGCCGACGCCCACGAGTGCCCGCAGCAGCCGCTCGAGCGCCCCGGTGTGCGCGCCGCAGGAGCGCGCCAGCTCGTCGGCCGAGCGGGAGCCGTCGGCCATGAGATCCGCCAGGCCGAGCTCGGCCGCCGCCCAGACGGCGCGCGAGACCCACTCCGCCGTGGCGAGCTCGATCAGCCGCTGGGCGGCCGCCGGCCCCTCCTCGGTCACTTCTCGGCCGGCGGCCGAAGCTGCTGCAGACCCAGCTCGCGCAGCTGCGCCTCGTCGACGGGAGCGGGCGCGCCGGTGAGCGGGTCGGCGCCGGTCGCGGTCTTCGGAAAGGCGATGACGTCGCGGATCGAGCGCTCGCCGGCCAGCAGCATGACCAGGCGGTCGACCCCAAGCGCGATCCCCCCGTGCGGCGGCGCCCCCATCCGCAGCGCACGGAGCAGGAACCCGAACCGGGCCTCCGCCTCCTCCCGGCCGAGCCCGATCAGCTCGAAGATGCGGGCCTGCACGGCCCGATCGTGGATCCGGATGCTGCCGCTGCCGAGCTCGTTGCCGTTCAGGACGAAGTCGTACGCGCGCGAGAGGACGCGCGCCGGATCGGTCTCGAGGAGGTGCAGATGCTCGGGCCGCGGAGCCGTGAAGGGATGGTGGGCGGGGTCCAGCCGCCGCTCCTGCTCGTTCCACTCGAAGAGCGGGAAGTCGGTGACCCACAGCGGCGCCCAGGAGTCCTCGGGCACGAGGCCGTGGCGCTCGGCGTAGCGCAGCCGCAGGGCGCCCAGCAGACGCTGGGCCGCCGGCTCGCGGTCCGCGACGAGCACCATCAGGTCCCCCTGCGCCGCGGACCAGGCCCGCGGCAGCTCCTCCAGGAAGCGCGCCGGGGCGGATGCGCGCAGCGCGCCGTCCGGCCCGACCGCCGCCCAGACGAGCCCGGCCGCGCCCAGCTCCTGCGCCTCGGCGACCAGCGCGTCGCCCTCGCGGCGGGTGAGCGTGCCGCCGGCCCCGGGCACGACGAGCCCGCGCACGACGCCGCCCTGCTCCACGGCCCGCTCGAGGATGCCGAACCCCGAGGACGCGGCCCCGGCGGTCCAGTCCAGGATCTCCATCCCGACGCGAATGTCGGGCTTGTCGGTGCCGTAGCGGGCGATCGCCTCGGCGTGGGTGATTCGCGGGAAGGGCGTCGGGACGATCACGCCGGCCGCCTCCAGCGCCGCCACGACGATCCGCTCCACCAGCGCGTAGACGTCCTCCTCCTCGACGAAGGAGGCCTCGACGTCGATCTGGGTGAACTCCGGCTGGCGGTCGGCGCGCAGGTCCTCGTCGCGGAAGCAGCGGGCGATCTGGTAGTAGCGCTCGATCCCGCCCACCATCAGCAGCTGCTTGAAGAGCTGCGGGCTCTGCGGCAGGGCGTACCACGAGCCGCGCTGCAGACGGCTGGGGACGAGGAAGTCGCGCGCGCCCTCCGGCGTCGAGCGGGTCAGCACCGGCGTCTCGACCTCGAGGAAGCCCTGCTCCTCGAGCGCCCCCCGCACCGCCGTCACCAGGCGGCCGCGCAGCTCCAGCGCGCGCAGCCGGCGGGGGCGGCGCATATCGAGGTAGCGGTAGGCCAGCCTCAGCTCCTCGGCGGCCTCCTGCGACTCGTCCTCCACCGAGAACGGCAGCGGATCGGCCTCGGACAGCCGCTCGAGGTGGACGACCTGGAGCTCGACGGTGCCGGTCGGGATGCGCGGGTTCACGGTCTCGGCCGACCGGCGCACGAGCAGGCCCTCGGCGCTGACGACGTCCTCGGGGTGCAGCCGCCCCGCCGCGGCATGGGCCTCGGGGGCCTCCTCGGGGTTGAAGACGAGCTGCAGCAGGCCGCTGCGGTCGCGCACGTCCACGAAGACGAGGCCGCCGTGGTCCCGCCGCCGGTGGACCCACCCGGCCACGCGCACCCGCTCCCCGCGCGCGGTCTGGGCGTCGAGGCAGGTGTGGGTGCGGTAGCGGGACGATCCGATCACGGGCGCTCCCCGGCCAGCGCGGCGACCAGGCGCTCCAGCGGCACCTGCTCCTGGTCGCCCGTGCGCATGTCCCTGACCGTCGCGACCCCGGCCTCGTGGTCGCGGGGCCCGACGATCACGGCCCGGCGGGCGCCGAGGGTGTCGGCCTGGCGCAGCATCGAGCGCAGACCGCGCTCCCCGAACCCGCTCTCGCAGCTCAGGCCGCGCCCTCGCAGCTGGGCCAGCAGCGGCAGCATCGCGAGCCGCAGCTCGGGCGTCGCGGCCAGGTAGCAGTCGAGCGCGGGCTGCGATG
>JAWVEW010000157.1:0-3638 GCA_033856495.1 Miltoncostaeaceae bacterium
CTGCTCCTCGGGGGGATGCTGCTCGAGAACCCTCATTACGTCCAGCCGGAGGAGTTCCTCGCTGTGAGGTCCTAGCTCGATGACGACGCTGGTCCCCTCTCGGGGGGAAAGCGAAGTCGTCCTTCGCGATCGGCTCTCCTGTCTGCAGAGCCTCCTCGCGCTGTCGATGCTGATGACCGAGAGCGGTGACCAGGACCACATCCTCCGGCTGGCGGCCACGTCGGTCCCGTCGCTCGCCAACTGTCGGTTCCGCGGCGTGCACCTGATCGACGCCGGCTGGGAGGCGACCGCCGGCCCATGCGTCAGCGCCGCCGTGCAGGCGGACATCGAGGCGCAGTTCGGGCTCCTGGGCAGCGCCGGCGGCGCGCTGTCGATCGTCGGCGAGCCCTGGGGCTGGGCCTTCCCCCTCCGATGCCTCGGAGGCCGTGTCGGGCACTTTGTGGTCGGCGGCGACCACGAGCCGTCGGAGGCCGGGAGATTCATGCTCGGCGTCCTCGTCCAGGGGACCGCCGTCGCGCTGGCCAACGCGAGCCTCCGCGCCCGCGAGCGCACGACGGCCGAGGATCGGCGCGCAGCGCTCGAGGAGGAGCTGCGGCAGGCCCAGAAGATGGACGCCATCGGCCGCCTCGCCGGAGGGCTCGCGCACAACTTCGGAAACCTGCTGACAACGATCGACATCTACACCGAGCTGGCGCTCGGCAACGTCGCCGACGAGCAGAGCCGAGGCAGCCTGCGCAACAACCTCGAGGAGGTGCGGCGCGCATCCGGCCGGGCGGCCGATCTCGTCCGTCGGCTGCTCGTCTTCAGCCGGCGCCAGCAGCTGCCGCCTCGCGTGGTCGATCTCAAACTGGTCTTCGACAACCTGATGGGCATGCTCAGGCCGGTGATCGGGGAGCACATCACGATCGCCACGCGCTTCGCTCGGGATCTCGGCTACGTGAAGGCGAACATCGGGGAGCTCGAGGAGGTGATCGTCAACCTCGCCGCCAACGCGCGCGACGCGATGCCCGACGGCGGCGTGCTGACGTTCGAGGCGAAGAACATGGTGCTCCACCACACGGACGCCCTGCGCCTCGGGGTGACTGCCGGGTCGTATTCGGCCCTCTCGGTCTCCGACACGGGGGAAGGGATCGCCACGGACGCGCTCGACCACATTTTCGAGCCCTTCTTCACGACCAAGGACATCGGCCGGGGGACCGGGCTCGGCCTCTACATGGCGCACAACGTGATGCGGCAGAACGCGGGCTCGATCGACGTCGCGAGCAGCCCGGGCCGCGGCGCGACCTTCACCATCCTGCTTCCACACGTCCCGGAGGCGAGCGAGGCGGAGCCGGCGCCGGCCGAGCCGGACCAGAGGGGCAACGGGGAGACCATCCTCGTGGTGGAGGACGACGAGCACCTTCGCATCAGCGTCGAGCGCATCCTCATCGAGCGTGGCTACCGGGTCCTCGCCGCCGGCTCGGCGGAGGACGGGCTCGCCCTGCTCGAGGCGCGCGAACAGCCCATCGACCTGCTGGTGAGCGACCTCGTGCTTCCAGGCATGTCGGGCTTCGAGCTCGCGATCCCGGCGCAGTTGCAGCAGCCCGGGCTGCGGACCCTGTTCATCTCCGGCTACCCGCCCCAGCTGACCTCGCGCGGGCGCGGGCCGACCGCCGCGGCGCCCATCGTCCAGAAGCCGTTCACCGCAGCGACGCTCGCCCGGGCAGTCAGGGACTCCCTCGACGCCCGCGGCCTGGAGGAATTCCGCGCGTCCCCCTGACGTCGCGCACGTCCGGGGTTGATATCGGGGGCTCGGCGGCGTTCAGCGCGCCGTCCAGCCCTGGTCCATGGTCACCGGCGCGCCCGTGAAGGCCCTGCCGTGGGGCCCGAGCAGGAACGCAACGAACTCGGCCACGTCGTCGGGCTCGATGAGCTGCTTGACGGCGTGAGGCGCGAGGATCACCTCCTCGAGAACCTGGTCCTCCCGCACGCCGTAGGCCCGCGCCTGATCGGCGATCTGGCCCTCGACGAGCGGTGTGCGCACGTAGCCCGGGCAGACGGCCGCCGCCGAGATGCCCGCTCCGGCGCCCTCGAGCGCCAGCGTCTTCACGAACCCGAGCACCCCGTGCTTGGCGGACACGTAGGCCGCCTTGAACGGCGAGGCGACCAGGCCGTGGACGGAGGCGATCGCGATGAACCGGCCGTCGCCGCCGGCGGCGAGGTGGGGCCAGGCGTACTTGGCCAGCAGGAAGGGGCTGGTGAGCAGGAGCGCCAGCATCGCGTCCCAGCGCTCCTCCGGGAACTCGTCCACCCGGGCCACGTGCTGAAAGCCCGCGTTGGCGACGATCGTGTCGAGCCGGCCGAAGCGCTCCAGCGCCTCGTCGACTGCGAGCCGGTTTCCCGCCCTCGTCGTCAGGTCGGCCGCGAGCGGCTCCCCCGGCCCCCATGGGTCCGGCCGCAGGTCGACGGCCAGGACGCTCGCGCCGGCGCCGACCAGGCGGGCGGCGATCGCGCGGCCAACGCCGCTCGCGGCCCCGGTGACGATCGCCGACCTGCCTGCCAGGTCGCTCATCGGGAGCGCTCCTCGGCGCCGTCCAGGGCGGGCATGTCTTTGGAGGAGAGCAGTGCCATGTCTGGGTCCTCCCTTCCTCGCGAGGTCCTCCGGCGGAAGGGTGCGCCGACGCCGGCGCCCGAGGACTGGTCCTCGTACCAGCTCCGAGCTGGCCGTCGGAGCGGTGGGCGGCCTGCGGGCGCGCGTCCACGCTCGTCGCAGGCCGCCCGACATCGGAGGAGCGATGCTGCGCGCACTCGGAAGGACGGTCCGCGACCACCCTGCGTGGACGGTCACCCTCATCGTTCTGGCGGCGCTCGCCACCGCGGTCGGCGTGGTGGCCCTGGTCCGCGCGAACCGCCCTGCCGCCTCGCCGCCAGCGGCGAGGCATGCCGGGACGCCCTTCTCGGGCCAGTTCACCAACGCCGCCGGAAGCATCCGGTACCTGGGGTACCTCCCCTCGGGCTACCGGCCCGGCCAGGCGCTGCCCCTCGTGGTCGCCCTCCATGGCTGCACCGAGACGGCGGATCAGTTCCGCCAGCTGACCGGCTTCGACCGCCTGGCGGACCAGCGCCGTTTCATCGTGCTCTACCCGGCCCAGGACCCCGCTTCGAGCTTCGCCCGGTGCTGGAGCTGGTTCTCCGGCGCCGACATGCTGCGTGGGATCGGCGAGCCGGCGCTGATCGCGGGCCTGACGACCTCGGTCGCGCAGCGCTACGGCGCGGACCCCCGCCGCATCTACGTCGCCGGCCTGTCGGCGGGTGGGGCGATGAGCGCGGTCATGGGCGCCACGTATCCCGACCTCTATGCGGCGATCGGCGTCGGCTCGGGCTGCGAGTACGCGGGCTGGCCGTGTGTGGCGAGCTCGGGGCTGCTCGACCCGGCCGTGGCCGGCCAGCTTGCCTACCTCGCCATGGGCGCCAACGCACGGCCCATGCCGGCGGTGATCTTCCAGGGCGACGCCGACACCACCGTCCCGCCCGCGAACGCCCAGGAGCTGGTTCGCCAGTGGCAGGTGAGCGCGGACTGGGCCGACGACGGCGCCGTCAACGGCTCGGTGCCGGCCGCTCCGAGCGCGGTGGTGCAGGGGCAGGTGCCCGGCGGGCGC
>JAWVEW010000158.1:0-22247 GCA_033856495.1 Miltoncostaeaceae bacterium
ACGAGGACTACCTGCGTCGGCTGGCGCTCAGGCCCGACGGCGGCCAGCGTTTCGCCCGGCTCTGGTTCGCGGGTCACTTCGACAGCCTCATGATCGGCCGGCGCGGCATCCCCCTGCCGACCTGCGAGGGGGACCTCCACCCGTTCCGCGCGCGCTTCTGCGAGATGTTCCGCCGCCTGCGCGCCGAGACCGGCGTGCGCAGCTACCTGGCCCACAACATGACCGTCACGCCGGCCAACCTGGATCAGGTGCCCGAGGTGATCAGGGCCTGCCGGGACATGGGCTTCAGCATGTTCTCGTTCCAGCCCGCCGCCTTCATCGGGAACCCGGCCCGCTGGCGCGAGCGCTACCGGGAGCTCTCGGCCGGCGACGTGTGGGCCGCGATCGAGGCCGGCGCGGGGGCGCGGCTGCCCTACCGGGTCATCCAGTTCGGCGACGAGCGCTGCAACCGCTCGGCCTACGGGGCGCTGGTGGGCGAGCGCTGGGTGCCGTTCCTGGACGATCGCGACGCGCGCGACATGCGCGTCCGCGACGCGCTCTTCGCGACCGTCGGCGCCATGGACCTCCACGCGCCGGCGGCGCTGCTCGTCCCCCGGGCGCTCCGCGCCCTCGCGCGCCGGCCGCGCGCGGTGGCCCTGGGACTGGGCTGGGCCATGCGCTTTGCGCGTCGGGCGGGGGCGCGTGCGCTCGTCCGCCACGGCGCGCGCCCGCTGACCTTCGTGATGCACCGCTTCATGGACGCCGCCGACGTTCGGCCCGCCTGGGAGCTGATGCAGCGGGGGGAGACCAGCGAGGACCCCCGCATCCGTGAGACCCAGGAGCGCCTGCGCGCCTGCAGCTACCACATGGCCCATCCCGAGCTCGACCTGCTGGTGCCCGCCTGCGTCCAGCACGGCGTCCTCGACCCGGAGGCGAACCGGCGCCTGGCGCGGCTGCTCCCGCTCGAGGGCTGACCGCGGCTACCGCGCCGGCCGGTACAGCCTCGCCAGCCGCTCGGCCGGCACACCGAGCAGGTAGAGCCAGCGGATCGCCGCCCACGCGGCGACCGTCCGGCCCACTCCCAGGCGCCGCCAGCGGCGCGACGAGGTGACCGCGGGACCCGGCAGGCACGCCGTCCGCCTCCGGCGCGAGAGGCGTCGCGCCAGGTCGTAGTCCTCCATGATCGCCAGCGGTCGGTAGCCGCCCAGCGCGCGGAAGGCGTCGGCCCGCACGAAGATCGCCGAGTCGCCGTAGAAGACGCCGAGCCGCCGCTGGACCGCGTACCAGCTGCCGAGGAGGCGCGCGAAGGCGCCGCCGCCGTCGAAGCGGAGGGCGAAGTTGCCGCCCTCGACGCCGCGGGCGAGCGCCGCGGCGAGCGAGGAATGCGCGGTCGGGGGCAGGCGCGTGTCGGCGTGCAGGAAGACCAGCGCCTCGCCCGCCGCCGCGGCCGCGCCCGCGTTCATCTGGCCCGCCCGCCCGCCGCCCGCGCGCAGGAGCGTGGCGCCGAGGGGGTGGGCGCGGACGATCGCGCGGCTGGCGTCGGCCGAGCCGCCGTCCACCACGATGACCTCGATGTCGCCGCGCAGGGCGGCCAGGTGGTCGAGCAGCCGGGGCAGCGCCCGCGCCTCGTCGAGCACGGGCACGATCACGCTGACGAGCGGCGGCCCCCCGGCCGGGCTCACGGGTCGAAGCGGTAGACGAACCCGGCCGGCCGGCGCGGCGCGGCGGCGATCGCGGGCAGCGCGGCGGCCAGCACCTCGGCGCAGATCCCGCCGCTCTCGCTCAGCAGGCGCGCCAGCGCGGCGACCGGCGTCGGCTGGCCCCGCACGCCGTTGGCGTGGTCGGTGACGAAGCCCAGGAGCGCGAAGGGGATCTCGGCCTCGCCGGCCAGCACGGTCTCCGGGCCGCCGGTCTGGGAGATCGCGGCGACGCCGGCCGCCGCGAGCGCCCGCACCTCGGAGCGGCTGTTGAGGCGCGGGCCGTCGACGTGGCCGTAGGTGCCGCCGTCGCGGACGGGCCGCCCGCAGGCCCGCGCCGACGCGAGCAGGGCCTCTCGGACCGGCGCGGCGAATGGGCGGTCGAAGATCCAGTGGCCGCGGCCGCGCTCTCCGGGCTCCGTGAACAGCGTGCACGCCGAGCCGTCCGGCAGCCGGTTGGCAGGGAAGTGGAGATCGTCGAACACCACGAGGCCGCCGAGCGGCAGGTCGGGATCGACGGCGCCGCAGACGGTGGTGGCGACGGCGCCGGCGACGCCGAGGGCCGCGAACGCCGCGATCGCGGCACGGTGCTCCACCTGGTGCGAGAGCCGCTCGTGGCCGACGCCGTGCCGGGAGAGGTGGGCGACCTCGACCCCGGCGACCCGGCCCAGGGTCACCTCGGCCGTCCCGTGGCGGGTGGCGATCCCTCTCGCGACCACGCGCTCGAGGCCAGGGAGCGCATGGCCGCCGGTGCCGGTGATGACGCCGATCATCCGGCGGCGAGACTACCGCGCGCCGCGCCGCGCGGGGGGCTGGGCCGGGGCGCTGGTACGGTCCCCGGGTGCTCACGTCGGCTCACGCCTACTGGACCTGGCGCGCCGCCCGCGGTCGGCCCCGGGGAGCCTGGGCCGTGCTGGGCGCGGCCACGCCGGACCTGCCCGGGATCGGACGCGCCCTGCCCCTGGCCGCGCGCGGCCTGCGCGGCACGGAGCTCATGCGCGCCGTCTACCACCGGCCCGGCTGGGTGCAGCTGCACCGGGCGGGCCACTCGGCGCTGGTGCTGGGCGCGGTCGCGCTGCTCGGCCGGCGCTCGCCCCGGGCGCGGGCGCTGGCGCTGGGATGGGCAGGCCACCTGGCGGTCGACTACCTGTCCCACGCCACCGATGCGTGGCCGCCCATGTGGCCGATCTCGAGGCGGGGCTACCCGTCCCCGGTCTCCTACTGGGAGCGGGAACACCACGCGGCGCTCTGGACCCGCGTCGAGACGACGGCCCTGCTCCTGGCCACCGCCCGCGGGCCCGCGGGTCTCGGGCGCCTGGCGGGGGCCGCGGTGGCCGCAGCCGCCGCGGTGCCGCTCGTGCGCGGCGACGTCTGGCGCTGGCACCGGGAGTGCGCGGTCGGGCCTGCTCCGGCGGCTGCGTGACCGTCCGCGCGCTGGCCTGCGCCCTGTTCCGCTCGCCGGTGCCGGGACGCGCCAAGACCCGCCTCTGCCCGCCGCTCGCGCCGCACGAGGCCGCGGCCCTGGCGCTCGCCTTCCTGCTCGACCTGCTGGACGGCCTCGGCGCCGCCGCGGTCGACCGAGAGGTCTGCGCCGCGGACGCGGCCGCGCGTCCGCTGCTGGGGCCGCTGCTGCCGCCCGGGGTCGCGCTGGCGGCTCAGCCGCCGGGCGACCTGGGGGCGCGGATGCGGGCGGTCAGCGCCGGGCGGCTGGCGGCCGGACGGCCGGCGGTGGTGCTGGTCGGCGCCGACTGCCCGACCCTGGGCCCGGGGCCGGTGCGCGCGGCGCTCGACGCGCTCGCCGCCGGCGCCGACGCCGCCCTCTGTCCGGCCGCCGACGGCGGCTACTCGCTCATCGCCCTCGCCCGCCCGCACCCCGAGCTCTTCCGGGCCGTGCCGTGGAGCAGCGCCGCGACGCTCGCGGTCACCCGCCGCCGGGCCCGCGACGCGGGCCTGCGGCTGGTCGAGCTCGACCGGATCGACGACGTGGACCGGCCCGCCGACCTGGTGCGGCTGGCCGGCGAGCTGGCCGCCGCCGGGTCGCCCTCGCCGGCGCCGCGAACGCGGGCGCTGCTGCACCGGCTGGGCTACGAGGTGGGGCCCGCCGGTCTCCGCGCCACCGCGAACAGCTTGACGAAGGTGTAGGCGAAGCCCTCCGGCCCCGAGGCCGAACGGAGCCCGGCCCCGATCCGGTGCCAGATCTCCACCTGCTCGGCGGGGCTCAGGTCCGCGATGAGGTGGCCGGCGACCGCCCTCCAGCGGGCGAGGAAGCGCTCCGGCGGCGTCAGCCGCTGCCGCCGCTCCAGCCAGACGTCCTCCGGCTGCAGTCCGGCGCGCAGCAGGTCCGTCTCCATCTCGACGTGATCCCGGACCGTGCTCTCGTAGGACTCGGCGAGGGCGGCCGGCAGCTCCGGCCGAAGACCGGCCAGCAGGTCCCGGTACTCCGCCTCGGTGCCCCGTCCGCCGGTGAGCACGCCCAGGACGCCGCCGGGTCGCAGCGAACGCGCCATCGCCGCCAGCGCGCGCTGCTTCTCCGGGAACCAGTGGAAGGCCATCGTGGAGAGGACGACGTCGTACCGGTCCGCGGGCACCGGCATCGCCAGCACGTCCGCGGCGTGGAGCCGGACCTCGACGCCGCCGACCCCCTCGAGCGCGCTCCGGAACCGCGCCAGCATGCCCGGGGAGAGGTCGACGCCGGTGATCGAGCGCAGGGCGAAGCGCTCGATCATCGCGAGCGAGGCGAGCCCCGTGCCGCAGCCGACGTCGAGCAGGTCCTGGTACTGCAGGTCGGGGAGGGCGGCGACCAGACGCTCGGCCCCCTGGCGGTTGCGCCAGACGACCTCCTCGTAATCGCCGGCGCCCGCGTCGAAGCAGTCGGCGATGCGCTCCGGATGCAGGTGCCGGGAGCTCACCGGTCGGCCTCGGCGCGCCCTCCGTGCCCGCCGGCCGCGGGCGCGCGCGCGACCGCGAAGATCTTGGTGAAGGTGTAGCTCCAGCTGCCGTCGTCGGACGTGGCGGCCATCAGGTCGCGGACCCGGCGGAGCTGGCGCTCACGCCGGTCCTCCGGGACATCGTCGATGAGGTGGCTGCCCACGGCGGTCAGCCTCGCCAGGTAACGGTCCGGGGTGGTCCGCCGCCGCCGCTCCTCGACCCAGATGTCCAGCGGCTCGAGCCCGGCGGCGGCGATGTATCGGCCGAGCTCATCGGGCGAGATCTCGTTGACCGCGAACGCCTCGGCGAGGCTCGGGAAGAGCGGTGGATCCTCCCCCTGGAGCAGCGCGGCGCACTCGCGGTCGTGGCCGACGCCGGGCGCGACGATGCCGAGGTCGCCGCCGGCGCGGAGGGCGCGGGCCATCGCGGCGACCGCGGCCTGGCGGTCGGCGAACCAGTGGAGGGCCATCGCGCAGAGGACTGCGTCGAACGCGCCGTCGGCCACCGGCATCGAGAGCACGTCGGCTCGGTAGAGGCGCAGCTCGACCTCGGGATGCTCCGCCAGGGTGGCGCGAGCGCGCTCGATCATCGCGGCCGAGCTGTCGACACCGGTCACGCGTCGCGCGCCGAACCGCTCGATCATGGCCAACGACGCGAAGCCGGTGCCGCAGGCCACGTCCAGCACGCTGTCGTAGCGGGCCGCCGGCAGGGCGGCGACGAGGCGCCGCGCGCCCATGCGGTTGAACGCGACCCGCTCGTCGTACTCCGCGGCGCTCCGCTCGAAGCTCCGGGACGCGCGGCCGTGACTGGGCGGGGGCCGCCCCGGCGGGTGCGTCAGATCCCGGCCCCGTCCACGTTGTCCATGAGCATGACGCTGCGCAGGGTGTCCGCGCGCAGACCGAGCCGCAGCGTCTCCAGCGCGATCACCTCGTCCGGCGGGATGTTGCCGAGGTTCACGTTCGGCCCGAACTTGCGGATGAACCAGACCTGCTGGCCCTTCTGCGGCGCCTCGAAGAGCAGCCGGCTGGGGTCGATGGCATGGACGATCTCGTCGATGAGCCCCATGCGGACCTCGCCGTCGCCCCGGTAGATGCCGGCGGTGCCGGTCTCGCGCGCCTCGGTGATGACCTTCCAGGAGCCGGCGCGCAATTCCGCTTCGATCATCTGGACCCAGCGGTAGGGGGCGATCACGGTCTCGATGTCCTTCGAGCCCACCTCCGAGAGCACCGTGAAGTCCTGGCTCAGCCGGGAGATGTGCTCGAGCTTGGCCTCGTGTGGGAGCGCGATGGTGCCGTCGGAGATCTCGACGTGGCGCAGGCCCAGGCTCACCACCCAGCGCCGCCATGCGTCGAGCTTCTGCTGGGCCACCGCGATCTCCCAGAGGGTCCCTCCCAGCACCACCGGCACGCCGAGGTCCTCGTACAGGGCCAGCTTGTCGCGCAGGTTGCGCGTGATGTAGGAGGTGCCCCAGCCGAGCTTCACGATGTCGATGTAGTCGCCCGCGGTGTCGAACAGTCCCTCGACCTGGGACAGCGTGAGCCCCTTGTCGATCACGTGCGTGATGCCGACCTGGCGCGGGCGCGCCGGGCGCCGGGGCAGCGAGAGGAAGTCGGCGCCGGGCGTCGCGACGCCCTCGCCGAGGCGCAGGTCGGTGATGCTCATGCCGCCCACCCCGCGGCTGCGCGCCCCGCGGTCCGGCCGTAGACGACCGTGTCGAGCAGCGAGTTGCCCATCAGCCGATTGGAGCCGTGGACGCCGCCCGAGATCTCGCCGGCGGCGAAGAGCCCTCCGAGGCTCGTGGCCCCGCGCTCGTCGATCAAGATGCCTCCGTTGCGGTAGTGGAGGACGGGGTAGACCAGCACCCGCTCGCGCGTGATGTCGACGCCGGCCTTCAGGTAGCGGCCGTGGACGTAGGCCAGGCGGTCGGCGGTGAAGCCGGCGCCGTTCTCGCGGTCGATCGCCGGCGTGTCGAGCCAGACCGCCGGGCGGCCGTCGGGGGCCGCCGCGCCGCGGCCGGCGGCGACCGCCTCGACGATCCCGGCGGCGACCACGTCGCGCGGCGCCAGCTCGTCGACGAAGCGCTCGCCGTCGCGGTCGTGCAGCGTGGCGCCGTAGCCGCGGGTCGTCTCGGGCAGCGCGTAGCCGGCAAGCGGGGGCGGCCAGACCGAGCCGGTGGGGTGCTGCTGCCAGCTGTCCAGCTCGACGGCGGTCGCGCCCAGCGCCAGCGCCATCTCGAGCACCTCGGGCGTGGCGTCGGGGTGGTTGGTGCTGCCGACGCCGAGCCGCTGCGCCTCGCCGTGCAGTCCGCCGCCGGCGGCCAGCACGACCGCCCGCGCGCCCACCCGGCGCCGGTCGCCGGTCCGCCCGGGCCCCACGCGGGCGAGCCATCCGCTGCCGGCGGGCTCGAGCGCGCGCAGCGGCGCGCTCTCCCAGATGTCGGCCTCGCTCTCCCGGACCGCGGCCCGCAGCGCCCTGATCATCTCGCCGCCGGTGCGCTCGCCGGACTGGAGCAGGCGCCGCCGGCTGGCGCCTCCGCAGCGCAGCAGCCGGTAGCTGCCGCCGTCGCGGGCGAAGGCGACGCCCAGCCCCTCGAGCCAGGCGATCGCCTCGGGGCCGCCCTCGGCGAGGCGGCGCACCAACTCCGGGCGTCCACGCCGGTGCCCCGCGGCGAAGGTGTCCTCGCAGTGGCTGTCGACCGAGTCGTCGTCCCCGATGGCCGCCTGGATGCCGCCCTGGGCGCGGCTGGTGTTGGACGCCCCGAGCGCCGACTTGGTCGTCACCAGCACCGACGCCCCAGCTGCGCGCGCGGCGAGCGCCGCGGAGAGGCCGGCTCCGCCGGACCCGACCACGAGCACGTCGACGCGGGCGTCCTCACGACCGGGCACGCACCCATGCTAGCCCAGCCCCCTGTATGGGCAAAATAACGCTGCCTTATGCACGAGCCGGCGCCGGGTCAGTCCCGATCGCCTCCCGTGCAAACTCCAGGAAGAGCGCCGGCAGGCGCGAGAGGGTGCGGTTCGTGCGGCGGACCGAGTGGAAGTCGCGCGCGAGCCCGGGTCCCTCGAGCTCCAGGGCAACCAGCCGTCCCTCCGCCACCTCCCGCTCGACCGCAAGGCGCGAGATCACCGTCACGCCGACGCCGTCGAGCACGGCGGACTTGACCGACTGCTGCAGCCCGAGCTCCATCGCCACGTTCATGTCCCTGGTCCGCAGGCCGCGGGCGCGCAGGGCGGCCTCGAGCACCGCACGCACGCCCGAGCCCTCCTGCTGCAGGAGCAGCGGCTCGTGCGCCAGCTCCTCCAGGCGCACGCGCTCGCGTCCTGCGAGCGGATGGTCGGGAGGGGCGATGAGGACCAGCTCGTCGTGCAGGAAGGGCTCGAAGACCAGCCCGCGATGGGCGAGCGCCACTCCCACCACGCCGAGCTCGAGCTCCCCGTCGAGCACCCGGCGGCAGACGCTCTGGCTGTCCTGCACGACGAGGCTCACGGTCACGTCGGGGTGGGTCCGCCGGAAGGCGGCGCAGACGCGCGGCAGGACGTCCTCGCCGAGGCCGGTCGACGACCCGACGACCAGCCGGCCGGCGACCCGGTGCCCGATCGCGTCCAGCTCGTGCGCGAGCTCGTCCTCGATGGTCAGCATCCGGTTCGCATGCCGGTAGACGATGGTCCCCGCCTCGGTGAGCGACAGCCGCCGCCCGCGGCGGTCCAGCAGGCGGTGCCCGAGCAGGCGCTCCAGCGCCCGGATCTGGAGCGAGACCGCCGGCTGGGAGATCTCGAGCTGCTCCGCCGCGAGCGAGAACGAGCCCTTCTCGACCACCGTCCGGAACGTGAGCAGGTTCTTCAGGTCCACTGGGACGGCCATCCTACGCGGGCCGGCGGTCGCTCACGGCCACGGCTCGACCGGGACGCGGACCGTCCTCACCCGCTCGGGCGCGCCGCCGCCGCGGCGGCCGGCCTCCCAGCCGGGCTCGAGGAGGAGCCGCTCGTCTGCCGCGGAGATCCGCCCCACCCGGAGCGAACCTCGGGCGCCTCCTCGACCGAGTTCAGGACGATCGGCCAGCTGCCGAGCCGATCGGCGAGCCAGCCGCAGGCGGCGTCGAACCAGGCGTCCGGGTCCCGCCATTCCCTCTGGGCCGGCGCTGCCGAGGCCGGTTGGCCCCGGACGACCCCGTAGCGGGCGAACCTCAGCTCGCGGCTGTGATGGGCGAGCAGGGCCCGCTCGCCGCAGGGTCAGCGAACCGTGAAGGTGTGCTCCGCCGACTCGCACCAGAACACAAGGCACCCCTCCACCGGGCGTACCCCCACGCAGGGGCACTCGCCGCCGTGAGCGGCGCAGGGGCGGCGGACGCGGGAGAGGAGGCCGTCCGGGAGGACGCTCACGAGGTCCGAGTCGAGCTCCGGCCGGGACCGTGCCTGGGACTGGACGCTCATGCAAGACCTCCCTCGGTCGTCGGCCTGAGATTCTGGGATTCGCCGCTGCCCTCCGTCTCCCTGCCGCCGCGCAGGGTCGCCCACAGCTCGTCGGACGCGCCGTCGACGTCGCCCCCCGCGGCCAGGAGCCACAGCCCCTCGATGCCGTTTCGGAGGACGTCCGGATCCAGGGGCGGCCGTGTCGCGCGCATCACCTTGCCGTAGCGGGTGGGGCGCACCGACTCGTCGAGGTTGAAGAGCTCCTCGTGCAGCTTCTCGCCGGCTCGCACCCCGACGATCTCGATCGCGACGTCGCGGCCGGGCTCCTTGCCGCTGAGGCTGATCATGTTCCGCGCGAGGTCCATGATCCGGACCGGCTCCCCCATGTCGAGCACGAAGATGTCGCCCCCCTCGGCGATGCCGGTGGCCTCGATCACCAGCTGGACCGCCTCCGGGATGGTCATGAAGTACCGGGTCATCTCGGGGTGGGTGACCGTCACCGGTCCGCCCTGGGCGATCTGGCGCCGGAAGATGGTGAGGACCGAGCCCGAGCTGCCGAGGACGTTGCCGAAGCGGACCGCGGAGAAGCGCGTGAGGGAGTTGGTCGCGCGCGCCTCGATGATGCGCTCGGCGAGCGCCTTCGAGGCGCCCATCACGGTCTGCGGCTCGACGGCCTTGTCGGTCGAGATGAGGCAGAAGCGATCGACCCGGAACCGCTCCGCGAGCTGGGCGAGCACCTCGGTGCCGAGCGCGTTGTTGGCGATCGCCTGCAGCGGGTTCAGCTCCATCATCGGAACGTGCTTGTAGGCGGCGGCGTGGAAGACGATCTCCGGCTGCTCCCCCTCGAAGACGCGCGCCATGGCCGCCGCGTCCTTGCAGTCGGCGACGATCGGCACCGCCGCGTGGCCGCGCTCGCGCAGCTGCTGGTCGATCTCGAACAGGTTGTTCTCGGCGTGGTCGATCATCACGAGCCGGCGCGGTCCGGCGCTCACGACCTGGCGGCAGAGCTCGGCCCCGATCGAGCCGCCGGCCCCGGTCACGAGCACCACGCGGCCGTTGAGGTAGCGGGAGACGCGGGAGAAGTCGACCTCGACCGGCGCCCGCCCCAGCACGTCCTCGACCTGCACCTCGCGCAGCTGGCTGAGCGTGACCTCGCCCGCGATCAGCTCGGGGAGGCCGGGCAGCGTGGTGCAGGGCACGCCCGCCCTGCTGCAGTGCTCGGCGATCTCCTGGCGCACCCAGCCCGGCGCCGAGGGCATCGCGATGATCACCTCGTCCACCGGGGCGTCGTTGAGCAGCCGCGGCAGGTCCTCGCGCGTGCCCAGCACCTTCATCCCCTGGACCCGCAGCCGCCGCTTGCGCGGGTCGTCGTCGATCAGGCCGACGGGCGTGTAGCGCAGGGACGGGTTGCGCTTCATGTCGCGCAGGAGGGCGTTGCCGGCGTCGCCGGCGCCGCAGATCAGCACCTCGCGGCCCTCGCGGACCATGAGCTGCGCCCGGGGCGGCCGCTCCACGATGCTGCGCACCAGGAAGCGGGCGCCGCATATGAAGACCAGCGTGAGCAGGAGGTCGATCGCGAGCACCCCTCGCGGGATCGGTACGACCTCGCTGGGCCGGTACTGGGAGAGCAGCGCCGTCACCAGCAGGCTGGAGACGACGGTGGCGAGCACGATCGTCTGGAGGTCGCGGATGCTCGTGAACCGCCACCACTTGGTGTAGAAGCGCGCCGCCACGAAGACGGCGAGCTTCAGCCCCACCACGATCAGCACCGTGGCGAGGAAGAGGCGCTCGTACTTCCGCGGCAGCGAGGCGTCGAAGCGGAAGAAGAAGGCGAGCCAGTAGGCGGCCGCCACCAGCGCCAGGTCAATCGAGGCTTGGCCGAGCCGGTGCGCGTAGCTCCGCCATGCCCCGCTGAGACGAGGACGGGTCACAGGCGCGGCAGTCTACCCTGAGCGTCGGCCGGCGGCGACGGCGCCCGGGTCATCCGTCACGCCGCCGAGGGGGACCGCATGGCACCATGCGCCGATGGCGCCCGCCCAGGGTCTCGCTCCCCTCGCCGCCTCGATCCCCAGCCCCTCGGTCGACACGATCCACGTCGGCCCGGCGACGGTCCACGTGTACGCCCTCTGCATCCTGGCCGGGATCGGCGTGGCGATCTGGCTCACGCGGCGCCGCTGGATGGCGGTGGGCGGCCGGTCCGAGACCGTGATGGAGGTGGCGCTCTGGAGCGTCCTGGCCGGCTTCGTCGGCGCCCGGCTCTACTTCGTGCTCACGAGCTGGGAGCAGGTTCCCGACGACTGGTGGGGTCCGATCGCGATCTGGGACGGCGGCCTCGGCATATGGGGCGGGGTGCTGGGCGGCGCGCTGGCCGGCACCTGGCTGCTGCGCCGGCGAGGGGAGAGCGTGGCCCGGTTCGCCGACGCCGTCGCGCCCGGACTCATCATCGCTCAGGGCATCGGCCGCCTGGGCAACTACTTCAACCAGGAGCTCTTCGGAGGTCCCACCGACCTGCCCTGGGGCCTCGAGGTGGATCCGATCAACCGGCCCGACCAGTACGTCGACTCGGCCACGTTCCACCCCACCTTTCTCTACGAGATGCTGTGGGACGTCGCCTTCGGCCTGGCGCTCGTCTGGATCGGCCGCCGCTTTCGGATCCGGCCGCCCGGGCTGTTCGCACTCTACGTGGCCGGCTACTCCTTCGCTCGCATCTTCGAGGAGCTGCTCCGGGTCGACCCCTCCCATCGCTTCCTCGGCCAGCGGGTGAACTTCTACGTCGCGATCCTCCTCTGCCTCGGCGGCATCGCCTGGTTCGTCTGGAGCCAGCGCCGGCACCTCGCCGAGGGGCGCCCACCGGAGGGTCCGGTGCGGCCGGCCACCCACAGCCGCTCGCGCTGAGGGACGTCGACGACGCGAACCGCTCGTGCGACTCCACGGTGCGCTCGTCGGGCTCCTGGGGCTGCGGGAGCAGCGGATCCCAGGAGAACACGATCAGGTCGAGCCGACGGGAGCGACTCGTCGGCCTCCGGGACGGCGACGTCCCCGCTGCCGGCCGGCCACCTCCGCTCGCGGTGCGCAGCCGCCCTGGGGCCGCTCGCTGAGACCACGGGAGGTCGGGCGCCGGTCGTCCACCTGGAAGGGACCGGCGCTCAACGCGCGACAGGGAGCCCCAGCGTACGGGGCTCCCTGTCGGACCTGCGAGAGGAGGTAGGGCGCCGCTCGCCGGGGGGGCGAGGGGCGCCCTACGGGCTGGCTAGCGACCCGCCAGCGCTTTCAGCGTCGCCACGATTCCGAGCGACCGCGGCTTGGCGACCGACAGGTCGGCGCCGAAGTCGCTGAGGCTCACGTCGGCGCGGGCCGACGCGATGGCGGTGGACTTCGTCTTGCCCTTGCCGGAGCCCAGGGCGACCGCGACGCTCACGGTCTCCCGGTCCAGCTGGCCGCCGTTGTCCAGGATGTAGAGGTTCACCGCGTTGGCCGTCACGCGGCCCTTCGCCGCCGCCTTGGCCGTCGCGCCGGACATCCCGGTCCGGACCAGCGACGCGGTGAGGAACCTGCGCAGCGCGGCCGGAGTGAGCTGCGCGACCAGGTGACGCGTCGCCAGCCCGCCGATCTGCTTCACGCCCTGGTCGTGGACGTTGGCGAGGCCGGCCGGAAGGGTCAACGGGCTGCGGCCGAGGCCGGACGGCATCGCCGGCGGCAGCAGCCCCCGCAGGGCCGGGCTCGCCTGGCGGAACCGCTTGCCGTCGCGGGAGACGTAGAGCTTCCCGTCGTAGCCGACCAGGCTCACCCGGCCGCGAAGCCCGGACATGAGCGCGCTCGCCCGGGAGCGGCCGGCGTTCTCGACGACGGCCTCACCGCGGATGCGCAGGTTGACGGGACGCGGCAGGCGCCGCGCCACCTCGTTGGAGGTCTTGCCCACCTTGACCGACGCCCGCAGGTCGAAGTTCTCCTGGTGCGACTCGGAGGCCGCGGCGCGGAACGCCCCCTCCAGGGTCTGGGTCAGGCTCGCGCCCGTGACGGGCGGCCCGGTGGCGTCGGTGCCCGGTCCGGTGCCCCCGCCGTTGTGCTTGGTCCCGCCGGAGGGCGTCGTCGTGGTCGGGGTCGTCGTCGTGGGGGTGGTGGTGGTCGGGGTCGTGGGAGGGGGTGTGGTCGTGGTCGGAGGCGGCGGGCCCGAGATCGTCGCCGTCACCACGTTCGACTGCGCCGAGCGGTTGCCCGCCGCGTCGAAGGCGTCGACCGCGTAGTGGTAGGTGGTCCCCGCGGCGGCGCCCGAGTCGCTGAATCTGGTGGCGCCGGCGGCCAGGTCGCCGATGCCGACGCCCTCGCGGTAGACGGTGTACCCCGCGACGCCGACGTTGTCGGTTGAGGCCGACCAGCTGAGGTCGACCCGGGTCGGTCCGGCCACCGTGGCGGAGAGCCCGGCCGGAGCGCTCGGCGCCACGGCGTCGCCGGTGCCGGCGAAGCCGACCAGCAGCTCCGTGGGGCCCGCGCCCTGCGCCGCCTTCACGTGCAGCACGCCGGCGTCGACCACCCAGGAGGGGCCCGTCGCGCCGAGGTAGTCGGCCAGCGCGGCGGCACGCGGGACCGGGGCGCCGCCGGAGGTGACGCGGTTGGGGGTCTGGCCGGCGATGGACACGTCGACCTCGACCAGCGAGCCGGCGGGGTTGTTCATGGTGAGCTTGAGCGCCCGGCCGGCGGCGTCCCAGGCGCCGCTGGTGATCCCGAGCGTCGAGGCGTTGTTGTAGCCCTTGCCGTCGGGGGTGCTGACGCCGTCCACGTGGAAGCTCATCCCGGCGGGAAGGCCGGCGAGCTGGCGGAAGATCAGCGGCTCGGTCATCGCCTCCTGGATGCCGCTGCCGTCCCGAAGCTCGGCGCGCACGTACGTGAAGGGGGACCCGCTGAGCGGGACGGTCTTGGTCGCGTCGTAGGAGGGCCCGGCGGCCGGGTCGGTCGCGAGCGTCTTGCGGCCGTTGGTGATCCAGACCACGCTCGAGCCGGCCTGGACGCCGCCGGTGATGGCGAGGTGGGCGGTCGCGGTGGTCTGCGAGGGGGAGACGAAGATCGGGTAGCGGGACGGGTAGTCGTCGGCCGCCGCCGGGTCCGGGTTGAAGACAACCCTGTTGGTGCCGAAGGCGTTCGTCGCAAGGAACATGCGGCCCTCGTACATCGAGCGCATCAGGTCGTCGAACTCGATCGAGGGGGCCTGGATGTAGGTCGCCTGGCTGCCTGCGCTCCAGGTGCCGAGGTGGTTGTCGGTGGCCCAGGTGCCCAGCACGACGCTCCCGTTGGTCAGGATGGCGTCCCAGTCCCCGATCATGTTGTCGGTGCGGACCTCCAGGACGTCCGCGCCGAAGGCCGGAACCCCCTGCATGCTCCCCGCGATCAGCTTCGCGGGCTTGCCCTGGCTCACGCCACTGATCGCCTCCTGGTCTGTGACCCCTCCCGGCAGCCCGACGTGGTCGAGCTGGGCCGGGTAGCCCGCCGCGTGGGTGGTCGGCACCCCCTGGGTGCCGTTGTCGTACTCCGCGTGCGACGGAATCTGGGCGGTCCCCATGTCGAAGCGGTTGACGTGGTCGCCGATGCCGTTCTCGACGCCCGGGTAGATGCGAAAGGCCGGCGTGTCCCACTTGCCCGGGACCCCGCGCAGGTTCGAGAGGAAGGTGTCGCGGTAGGCGAACTCGTCCTTGGAGGCGACCGGGCTCCCCGCCGTGATCGCGAACGCGTCGATGGTCCCGCTGCCGCCGTTGGCCGCGATCTTGACGTCGGTGAACGCGTTGTAGTCCAGGGGCCTCTGGGCCGCCGGGATCTGGTTCAAGACCGACCTCATGTCGGGCACCGTGCAGGTCGTCCAGGTCGGGTCGCTGGTGCTGCAGAAGGGCGCAAGGCTCGTCGCGATGATGTTCCCCCCGCCCGTCGCAGGCGGCGAGCCCAGGTACCAGACGAACACGTAGGACGCCGCCGGCTGCACCTGTCCGGCGGACGTCGTGTAGCCGGAGGCCGGGGAGATGCTCGGGTCGCCGCCGAGCGACGCCGACACGTACATGCCGGCGGCGAGGCTTTTCGTGACGGAGAACGTCAGCTGGACCGCTCCGGAGCGGAAGTTGGCGGCGCGCTTGGTCCAGATCGCGGACCCGTTCGAGAGCGACCAGGCGACGGCGCCCGACTTCACCGGCGAGCCATTGCCGAGGGATCCCGAGAGGATTGTCCAGCGCGCGTTGTTGTCGTCGAGCGACAGGTTGTTCGCGGTCTGGATGCTGATCGGGAAACTGCTGCCCATGTGGTGGTCGGTCAGGAAGAAGGCCGCGTAGCCGCTGGCGATGCCCGAGTTGGAAATGATCCCGAGGTCGGGATCTCCGTCTCCGCTGAAGACCGAGTGGACGTGGGTGTCGGTCTTGTACCACTGCCAGCCCGTGCCGCCGGCGGCGCCTGACGCCGACCCGCCCCCGAACACGGCGGCGACCCCGAAGCCCGCCGCCATCGCCGCCGCGGCGACGGTGACGGCGCCTGCGGCGGTCAGCCTCGCGATCCGCCGGCGTCCCGTCTGCGCGCTGCCGCCGGAGGGGGGGACCCCCCGGTTCGGGACGACCTGGCTGGACGGGGCGCGCTCGCGCTCCCCGTCGGGGTGGCTGTCGCTTCGGCTCACGCCGGCTCCTTCCGGAAATCGATGCTCTCCCGCCACCCGTGGTCGCACGAAAAGGGGTGGCGTCGCGCCGAAGCGATGCTCACATGGGGCGCGTTACGCGTCCCCCCTCGAAGGTACAGTCGTTTCGGGGGGGACTCCCTACGGGGCCGGCGCGCTGGGGCGCCGTGTCCGGCGCCAGAGCGCGAACCCGATCGCGCCGCCGATGGCGACCGCGGCGCCCACCGCCGCGAGGATCGTCCCCATCGACCCGCCCCCGCCGCCCAGCGGGTGCCCGGCCTCGACGGCGATCCGGTTGACGGCCTCGATCGCGGCCCGGGCGAGGCCGTCCGGCCCGGCGTTGGGGTCCACCGTGATGCCCGCCAGCGCCCGCTTCACGATGTCGGGGGAGACCGGTCCCACGCTGCCGAGCCCCTGCGGCATCACGATCAGGAGCTGGCCCTGGTAGGCGAAGGAGATCTCCTGGTAGAGGAAGCGCGCATAGACCTGGGGCTTGCCGAAGAGCTGCGGAATCGCCCCGAGGTCGATCTTCGACCCGATGATCGCCACCCTGATCGGATAGCTCTGGTCGGCCGCCTCGTTGGTGAGCTTCAGCAGCTCCAGCTGCAGCCCCGACGAGACCTTCGGGTCGAACGGCAGGAAGACCTTCTGATAGGTGAGGTAGTCGCTCGCGGGGTCGCCGTCGGCGCTCGCGCGGCCGGCTGCCCCGAGGAGCACGAGCACGGCGGCGAGGGCCGCCAGGGCGGCGATCGGGCGTGGCCGCCGCCCGGTGCGGTGGGACATCATGGCCCTGAGGGTAGACGGGCCTCCGCGGGGCTGCGAGGGCGAAAGTCGGGGTCGAGACGGGTCGGAGGCCATCAGCCGCGCCCGGCGGCGGCGAGGATCAGCTCGATCAGCGCCTCGGGGTCGCGCAGGGGCGGCGGGGGGCCGGCCGCCCGCTTCACCAGCGCCACGTCCTGCGGTCGCTCCAGGCGGCGGAGGCGGCCCTCCGCGATGAGGCGCCGGTCGACGGCCCCCAGGCGCCCCGCGAAGGGCGTGTAGGCCGGCACCCCGAGCGCCGCGGCCTCCCGGTTCATCGTGCCGCCGGCGCTGACCACCAGGTCGGCCGCCGCCACCAGGCTCGGCCCGTCGACCGGCCGTGCGGGGACGATCGCCCCGGCCGCGCCGGCCAGGGCGCGCCGCTGGTCCGCCGTGCGCGGCAGCACGACGGTCTGGACCTGCGGCCCTGCGGCCAGGAGCCGGGCCAGGACGGCCGAGAAGAGCTCCGTTGGCCGGCCCCGGTGGTACAGGGCGACCTCGGGCGGCGGGCGCACCACGGCGATGACGCGGTCCGGCTCCAGCCCGAGCTCACGGGCCACCGTGGGGTCCGGGACGTGGTCGGCCAGGTAGTACTCCTCCTTCAGGCCCGGGTAGCGCACGAGCCGCGGCGGGCGCATCCCGTAGCGGGCGAGCGCGGCCTCCGGGATCGCGTCGGGAACCAGCACGCGCGACGCGAGGCGGCCGTTCAGGTGGTGCATCGCCGCGGCGTACTCGTAGTCGAACATCGTCACCTGGGGCGTGCCCGCCAGCCGGGCCGCGGGGGGTTGGTCGGTGCTGCCGTGCGCCGCCGCGAGGTCGAAGCCGCCCGCGCGCGCGAAGCGGGCGAGCGCTGCGGTGCGCCGGGCCATCCCCACTGCGCGGCCGGCCCGGCCGCGCCCCCCGTGGGCGCCCACCACCGTGTGGGGGATGCCGTAGCGGTCGAGCAGGCCGAGGGTCTGCGCGTGGTCGCGGGCCGTGACCGCGACCTGGTGGCCGCGCTCCTCCAGGCGCGCGATGAGCGGCCGGAAGATCACCACGTGCGGCGAGTTCGTGAGGTCGAGCCAGATCCTCACGCGGGCACGACTGCTACGACGGAGCGCCGGCCGCGCTCGTGCAGCGACCCACCGCGGCGACGACGGCGTCGACCTGCTCGACGGTGAGCCCCGGGTGCATGGGGATCGCGAGGCCGGTGCGTGCGCACTCCTCTGCGCCCGGCAGGTCGCCCTCCGCGTAGCCGAGGTCGGCGAAGACCGGCTGCAGGTGCATCGGGATCCCGTAGTAGACGGCGGCGCCGATGCCCTCGGCCGCGAGCGCCGTCCTCAACCGGTCGCGAGCGGCGTGACGAACGACGTAGAGGTGGTAGACGGCCCGAACGCCCGACCGCTCCCCCGGAAGGCGCACGTGCTCGGCGAGGCCGGCCTCCGCATAGCGCGCGGCGGCCTGACGCCGGCGCCCGTTCCAATCGTCGACGTGCTCGAGGAAGACCCGGATCACCGCGGCCTGCAGCTCGTCCAGGCGCGAGTTGTAGCCGACCTCCTCGAAGGTGACCTTGTCGCGGGAGCCGTGGAAGCGCAGCCGTCGCGCCCGGTCGGCCAGGGTCTCGTCCCGGCAGACGACCATGCCGCCGTCGCCGATGCCGGGCAGGTTCTTGGTGGGGAAGAAGCTGAAGACGGCGGCGTCGCCCATCGTGCCGGCCTCCCATTCGCCGTCGGCGGCGCCGAAGGCCTGAGCCGCGTCCTCGATCACCACCAGGCCGTTCTCCGCCGCCAGCGTCAGCAGCGGCGTCATGTCGGCGGGGTGCCCGAACAGGTGGACCGGGAGGATGGCCTTCGTGGCGGCGGTCACCCGTTCGCCGGCTGCGTCCGGGTCGATGCAGAAGGTGTGCGGGTCGACGTCGCAGAAGACCGGCGTGGCGCCGACGCGGCGGATCGCCTCGGCCGTCGCGTAGAAGGTGTAGGGCGTCGTGATCACCTCGTCGCCCGGGCCGATGTCGAGCGCCTGGAGCGCGATCACGAGCCCGTCGGTGCCGTTCGCGACGCCGACGCAGGGCCGGCCGCCGAGCCGTCTGGACACCGAGCCCTCGAGCGCCCGGACCTCGGGGCCGAGGATGAACTGGGCGCTGTCGAGCACCCGCAGGACCGCGGCGTCGACGTCGCCGCGAAGCGGCCCGATCTGGGCCGGGATGTCCATGAGGGGCACCTTCATCGGAAGAACGGCGCCCCGGGGGGCGCCGCGGCTGAGTGTACCAGCCGGCCTTGAAGAGGCGGCCGCGGGCTGCTGGCATGCCCCGTTCATCGTCCCGTTCCGACCCACACGTCCACGATCCTGTCTGGCCGCCCTGCTGGTGGGCGCCGCCGCCCTCGGCCCCATCGCCGGGGCGTCCGGCGCGGCGGTGCGCTCCATCGTCCCGCCGCCGACCGCGCAGGAGGTGGTGCCCGGGCTCGGCCAGCAGCGGCTGGACCTGCCGGGCCCCCAGGTCGTCCACGTGCTGCGGGTGCGGCCGGGGCCCCTGCTGAGCGTCGCCCCCGCGCTGACCGCAGGCGCCACCTCCGCCGTCGGCACGCTCACCGCAGCGGTCCGCGCGGGGCTCGACACGGGGGTCGTGGCGGGCGTCAACGGCGACTACTTCACGTTCGGCGGCGGCTGGCCGAGCGGTCTGCTGCTGCTGGGCGGCGAGCTGGTGAGCGCCCCGGAGCCCACCCGTTCCTCGCTGCTCTTCCCGCCGGACGGCCGCCTGCTCGCCGCGCGGCTCCTGCTCTCCGGCCGCTACCAGGCGCTGGATCCGGCCGGGCTCGTGACCTTCCCGGTTCGGATCTTCGCCGCGCTCAACCGGCCCGCGGCCCGCGGCCAGACCGTCCTCTACACGACCCGCTGGGGCGCGGCCACGCCCGCCGCCAACCCAGCCGGCGACGCGCGCGCCGAGGCGGTGGTGGCCCTGGACCCGGGCAGCGCGCTCGCTCCCAACGCGACCCTGAGCGGCACTGTGGTGGCGACGGGAGCCGGGCCGGTCCAGGGCGGGACGCCGATCGCTCCGGGCCAGGTGGTGGTCTCGGGGGTCGGCACGGAGGCGGCCGCGGTCGCGGCGGACCTCCTCGTGGGCCGGCGGGTGGTGATCCAGCCGAGCGTCGCCGGCATCGCGCCGGGCACCCTGGAGGGCATGGGCGGCGGCCCGCTGCTGGTGCAGGGCGGGGTCGCGGTGCCCGCCGCGGGCGAGGGCTTCTCGACCGCCCAGATCGACCCGCGCACCTCCCGCAGCGCCGTGGGGCAGACGGCCGACGGCACCATCCTCCTGGTGACCACCGAGGGGCCGGGGCAGGGAAGTCTCGGGATGACCACCCCGGAGCTGGCCCAGTTCATGGCCTCGCTGGGGGCGGTGACGGCCATGGGCCTCGACTCGGGCGGCAGCGCCGCGATGGCCGTCGGCGATCGGCTGGTGTCCTCGCGAGCGAGCGAGCGGGCGATCTCCGACGCGCTCCTGGTGCGCTATGGGGGGGTCCAGCTGGCGCCGCTGGCGGCCGGCCGGCTCTCGCCGAACGGCGACCGGCTCGACGACACGGTGCTGGCGAGCGTGCGCGCGCCGACGCTGGGCCGGCTCTCGCTGACGCTCGACCGGCGCGGGGGCGGAGCGGCGGCGGCGCTGGCCGAGGGGCCGTTCGGCCCGGGCGCGGCGTCGGTGACGGTCGACCCGAGGGCGCTCGGGGTGCCGGACGGGCCCTACCGGCTCACGGTGCGTCTGACCCCGGACGACGGCTCGCCGCCCACCGAGCAGTCGCGCCCGCTGGTCCTCGACGGCACGCTCGGCTCCCTGCGCCTGCGCGCCGCCCGCGTCGCGGCCGTCGGGCGCGGCAAGCCGCGCCAGGAGCTCCAGGCGCGGTTCGAGCTCTCACGGCCGGCGCGCGTCACGGTCACCGTGCAGGATGCGAGCGGCCGGGCACTGCGGCGCCTGCTCGTCGACCGCAGCCTTCGGGCCGGCTCGAACCTGGTCGCGTGGGACCGGACGCTGCAGCGACGCCCGGCGAAGGCGGGCGCCTACACGATCGTGGTCCAGGCGCGCACCTTCCTGGGGACCACGGGCCTGGCGTCGGATGTCCAGCTCGCCGGCCCGCCCCGTCCGCCGGCGCGGAACGAGTCCGGGCGGGCGGGGCGCAGCGGCGGAGGCCCTGCCGGCTCGTCGGCCAACCACCAACGTGGCCGGTCCACTAGTCCAGCGCGTCCATCTCCGAGCGGACCCCGCGCATCTCGCTGACCAGGCGCTCGATCTCGGCGTCGAGGCCGGACTCGCCCTCGCGCTGGCGGAACACCAGGTCGCCTACGTCCTTCGCCAGCGCGTCGAACTTCCGCTGCAGCGCGATCTCACGGGTCTTGTCCCGCGCCGTCTCGCCGAGCTTCTGCGCGGACTCGCCGAGCTTCTGCGCCGCCTCGCGAGCCTTGTCGAAGCGCCCCATCCCGTCTCCTTCCGCACTCGCCGACCGTGCGCGGGAGTCTAGCCGGGCCGGATCGCGGCGGTGCCGGCGCTCGAACGGCGGCGTGCCGGCGCGCTCTCTACGCCTGAGGGCGCGGGCCCTGCCCGCCGGACTGGCGCCGGCGGCGGGACGGCCGGCTCGGCCCCGCCTGGGAGCCTTCCCCGGACGAGGCGGCCGGTGGCGTGTCGGGCGTCTGCGCAGGCGGTCCGGCGCCCTCCGCCACGGCCGCGACCAGCCGGCGCAGCAGCGCGGTTTGCTCCTCCTGCTGGGCCAGGAGCAGCGCGACCAGCGGGGTCAGGTCCCCCTCGACGGTCGTGGGCTCGTCCTCGCCCCTCCGGCGCCCGCGCGACCCGACGGCGACCGCTGTCCAGCCGCCCCCGCGCGCCGCCGCCCGCAGGTCCTCCTCGGCCAGCTCGAGCCCCCGCGCCATCAGCACCACCTCGCCGGCGTCGCGCAGCCCCCGCTCCCCCGACTCGACCCGCGCGAGCGTGCGCGGCGACCAGCCCGAGCGGGCCTCCCCGGGCTCCCACCCCAGCCGCAGCGCGAGCTGCGCCCGGTTGAGCCCGAGCTCCTCGCGGCGCCCCCGCACCGCTCGCGCCAGCCCGGCTGAGGGAGGGATCCGGCTCATGCCACGAGGCTAGCCGGCGGCCGTCCGGGAATCCACGCTGGTACGACAGGATGGCGTCATGGCCAATTGGCCGCGCAACGTACGGCCAATCGGCAATCTGGCCAGGGGAGCCGGATCACGGCCGCGATCCTGCCGGCGTCCAATCATGGCGTGCCGTCATGGCAGCCGGTTCTGGCGCGCCGGCCCTTGCTCCGCGCGACCCGCGCCCGGTTGAGCCCGAGCTCCCCCCCGGCGGCCCCCCATCGCCCGCGCCGGCGCCGGGGGCCGGACGGATCCGATCCTGACCCGAGGCGAGCCGCCGGCCGTCCGGGAATCCACGCTGAAGCGGGATCACGCGCATTTCCGCCGGCGACCGATCATTGGCATGCCATCATGGCACCCGGCGTTGGCATGCCGGTCCGGGCGCGGCCTATCCCTCGACCCGGACCTCGTAGCCCGCCTCGCCGATGGCCGCGCCGACCTGCTGGGCGTGCTCCTGGCCGCGGGTCTCCAGCGTCAGGCGCACGCCGGTCTGGCCGAGCCGGAGGTCGGGGCGGTCGCGCGTGTGCTCCACGTCCAGGACGTTCGCGCCGGCGGCGCCGACGATGGCGAGGAGGTTGGCGAGCGCGCCCGGGCGGTCCGGGACGCGGGTGGCGAGGACGAGCGTGCGGCCGACCTCCGCCTCGTGGCGGCGGGCGATCGCGGCGAGGAGGCGGGGGTCCACGT
>JAWVEW010000159.1:0-2505 GCA_033856495.1 Miltoncostaeaceae bacterium
GGCAAACCACCCGCGAGGGTGGGACGCAAAGCCACGGAGCTCTCAGAGCCAGCCGAGCTGCCGAAGGACGTGCACCACGGGAGGGCGGGTCGTCATCCACCACTCGATCCCCGCGAGCCCCCCGACATGCGTCTTCCCTTCCCTGTCTCAGTACTGGCGATCGCTGCGTCGACCGCCCTCATGGCCGGCGTCCCCGCCGCCTCCGCCGCCACCACCACCTGCACCAAGGTCGCCTCGACCTCGGGCAGCGACGCGGCCACCGGCACCGACGCGGCGCCCTACCGGACCGTCGCCAAGCTCACCGCGACCCTGACCGACGGCCAGACCGGCTGCCTGCGCGCCGGCACCTACCGCGAGGACACCACGGTCGCCGCGTCCGGCATCACGCTGACCTCCTACCCGGGCGAGCGCGCCACCGTGGCCGGCCGCTTCTGGATCAAGCAGGGCGCCGATCGCGTCACGGTCACCGCGCTGAACCTCGACGGCAAGAACGCCGGCCTGCTGCCGTCGCCCACCGTCAACGGCAACGACGCCCGGTTCCTCGGCGTCGACGTCACCAACGAGCACACCGAGATCTGCTTCCTCATCGGCTCCTCCTGGGGTCGCGCGCAGCGCACGGTGATCCAGGGCAGCCGCATCCACGACTGCGGCAAGCTGCCCTCCCAGAACCAGGACCACGGGATCTACGTGTCCGAGGCCGACGACACGCAGATCGTCGACAACGTCATCTTCAACAACGCCGACCGCGGCGTCCAGCTCTACCCCGACGCCCAGCGCACGGTCGTCCGCGGCAACATCATCGACGGCAACGGCGAGGGCATCATCTTCTCCGGCGCGGGCAGCGCCGCGGCCGCCGGCACGGTGGTCGAGGGCAACATCCTGTCCAACGCGACGCTGCGCACCAACGTCGAGTCCTGGTACCCGGCCGGCACGCCCGCCGGCAGCAACAACGTGGTGCGCAACAACTGCCTCTGGCAGGGCGCCGGCGGCGTCCACAACCTCTCGTCCGGTGGCTTCACGATGACCGCCAACACGGTCGTCGACCCGCAGTTCGTCAACCGCGCCGGCGGCGACTTCCGGCTGAAGGCCGGCAGCCCCTGCGCCGCCTACCTCGCCGGCAGCCGCGCCCCGGCGGGCCTGACCGGCCAGTCGCCGCTCGACGCGCTGGACCCGGCGGGCGACACGACGGCGCCGCCGGCCACCACGCCGCCCGCGACGGTCCCGCCCGTCACGACGCCGCCGGCGACGACGCCGCCCGTCACGACGCCGCCGGCGACCACGCCCACGCCGCCGGCGTCGACCACGCCGGCGCTCCCGGCCAAGGTCACCTACCAGTGCACGTGGACCAAGACCAAGTCCGGCAAGAAGGTCCGCCGCTGCGTGCTCGTCCCGGTCAAGGCCAAGGCCGCCAGCGTGAGCACCGCCGCGGCCAAGGCGAAGGTGAAGGCCCGCGCGAAGGCCAAGGCCCGCGCCAAGGCCGCGGCCCGGCACCACGCCGCGAAGGCGTAGCCCTCGCGGGCGACCGCTCCGCGCCCGGCCGGCGCGGAGCCACCGTACCCCGGCGGGGGAGGCGCCGCTACGATGCGCCCTGCTCGTCCGGAGGCGGGCGAGTCTCCGATGAGCGCTGCCCCCCGACCGGTTCATGTCGTCACGCTGATCGACCTCGTCGCCGAGGCCGGTGGTGCCGAGACGCTCGCGGTCGAGCTGGTCCAGCGCCTGGACCCCGAGCGCTTCCGGCGCACGCTGGTGCTCTACCGCCTGATCCCGGAGAGCAGCCCCTACTTCGCCGGGCAGGCGCGGATCATCGCGCGGCTGCAGGCCGACGGTGTCGAGGTGGTGATGCTCGACGGCCGCGACCGCCGCGACCTCGCCTCGTGGCGCCCGCTCGTCAGCCTGCTGCGCAGCGGCGACGTGGACGTCCTGCACACGCACAAGCACGGCCCGAACCTGTGGGGCAGCCTGCTGTCGCGCCTGGCGCGCCGCGTCGTCCTCGTCGCCCACGAGCACACGTGGTCGTTCGAGGGCCGCCCACTGCGCAAGCTCGCCGACCGCTGGCTGATCGCCACCCGCGCCGACGCGTTCCTGGCGGTCTCGGACCTCGACCGCCAGCGCATGATCGACATCGAGGGCGTGCCCGGCGACCGGATCCGGCTGCTGCCCAACGGCATCCCGCCCGTCGTCGCCGAGCCCGGCATCGACGTCCGCGCCGAGCTCGGCATCCCCGCCGGCGCGCCGCTCATCGGCAGCGTGGGCGTCTTCCGGCCCCAGAAGGACTTCGCCACGCTGCTGCGCGCCCACGCGCTGCTGCGCGAGCGCCTGCCCGACGCCCGCCTCGTGATCGTCGGCGACGGGCCCGAGCGCCCCGCGCTCGAGGCGCTGCGGGCCGATCTCGGGCTGGACGACAGCGTCGTCTTCGCCGGCTTCCGCTCCGACGCGGTCGGGCTCGCCGCCGGCTTCGACCTCGCGGTCAACTCGTCGCTCTTCGAGGGCGCCTCGCTGGCGATC
>JAWVEW010000160.1:0-5864 GCA_033856495.1 Miltoncostaeaceae bacterium
AACGACGAGGCGGCCGACGACGAGCTCGCGCTCCCCGTCGACGCAGACGAGCTGGTCGAGGTGCCGCTCGACTCGGTGGAGGAGGAGGAGAACGTGGAGGACGAGGAGGAGTAGCGCCCGCACGGGCCGCTCCGCCGGGCGTCCGCGCCCGGAGCGCCGCGCCGGACGTCACCGGCGCGGACCGTGAAGCGATGCGGGGCGAGCCCTCCACCGGGGGTCGGGAGTCGCGTCGGGGATCAGCGCTAGCGTTCCGTGCGTGAGCACGAACGGCGTCAGCCTGGCCGACCTCGCACGCGACCTGGGAGCGGTGGCGCGCCGGCTTCCCGCGTGGCAGCGCGGCGACGTCGACGAGGCGGCGATCGCCACGCTCGAGGCCTCTTCGCGGGACCTCCACTCGCGCGCCTACACGTGCTGGGCCTGGGCCGGTCGCACCGACGACGGCGCGCCGGCGTGGGCGCTGCCGGTGCGCGCCCGCGACGCGGCGGCGTTCTCGGCGCGGGGCCCGGCCCGGGCGTTGGTGCGCTGCCTGCGGGCCGCGGTCGAGGCAGGGGCGCTGGCCGCGGCGATCTCGCTGGAGGACTGGCGCGGATTCACGGCGCTCGTGCTCCCCGGACTCGACGAGGAGCTCGCGCCGGCGGCGATGGAGCTCGCCCATCCCGCGCCGGCTCGCGGGGCCCTCGCCCAGCTCCCGGACTCGGTCGCGCTGGAGGGCAGCCCCCTGCTGCTCTCGCCGCTCGCGGCCGGCCCCGACGGGGACGGCCTCGTCGCGCTGGCCCGGGCGACCTGGGTGCACCCGCTGCGCGTCGCGCTGACCCTGGCCGAGCACGGGCAGCCGATCGACGAGCCGAGCTACCCCCGTGAGCTGGTGGGCGCGCTGCGCGAGTGGGGGTGCGTGGGCCGCCCGCCGGCGCCTCGCAGCGCGAGCCTGGCGATCGAGGACGATCCCTGCCCCCGGCGGCGGCACGCCCGCAAGGTGCTCCAGCGGCTGCTGCGCATGGGGAAGGTGGGAAGCCAGTACCACACCGAGTTCGACCACCTCTACCGGGGCGCTGCGTCGGAGGACCGGCGGGAGGCGCTGGAGGTCGGCGAGGCGCTGCTGCGTGCCGGGCTGCTGGGCGAGAAGCCGAGCGTCGGCCAGCGCCACGTCTTCCTGCGCCGGGAGGCCCTGCCGGAGATCCACGCCCTCATCGAGCGCGGCCACACGGACAACCCGGTCCTGGCGTCGCGCTGGACCGCACCCGCCCCGGAGGACCTGCCGCCGTCCCGCTGACCCGCCTCCGGGCGTGGCGCGCTGCGCCGCCCGGGTTCAGGGCGAGGTCGCGGCGGGCGCGGTGGCGGTGGGAGTCGGCGCCGTGCGCCCGGCCGGAGCGGTGACCGTCACGGTCACGGTCGTCGGGGGACGGCCCGGCGCCGCGACGGTGACGACGGGGAGCGGCCGCTCGATCGTGGTGATCGGGGGCGTCGCCGGATCGCCCCGGGCGAGATACCCGATCAGCGCCCCGAACAGCAGCGCCACGGCGGCTGCCGCGAGGGCCAGCGCGAACGGGACCTTCCGCCGCGGCCGCCGCCGCGGGCGGGAACGCGGCTCGGGCGCGCCGGCCGCCGGCGGCGCGGGCTCGCTCACGGGGCGTCGGTCGCCTGGCGCATGAAGAGCCCGAAGCCGCCGTCGAGCGCGGCCGCCGAGTCCCAGGCGTCCGGCCGCCCGGGCGCCGCCTCGGCGGCGAGCTGGAGGTACCAGTCGGAGGCGTCGCGGTAGACCCGGGCGAGCTCCGCCAGCGTGAAGGTCATCCCCAGCCGCCGCCGCAGCTCGACGCCGACGGCGTCGGCGATCGCCCGCCGGGGCGCGCGCAGGGGGCCCGGCTCGGCGAGCCGGCGGAGCCCGTCCTCCCAGGCGAAGCGGGAGGCGGCGAGCTCGGAGTCGCTCGCCATCAGCCGGATCCGGGCTCGCTCGATGGCCAATTGGCCGTCGCCTCCACAGCCAATTGGCCGCACGGTCCGCGCTCGCTCGACGGCCAATTGGCCGTCGCCTGCGCGGCCAATTGGCCATCGGCCGCCGGGGTGTCGAGGCAGCAGCGGTCGGGGTGAGCCGCCCCGGCACGGTCGAGGATCCAGCCGGCGATCGCCTCGTCGCCGCCCCCGAGCGCGAAGGCCAGGTGGGCGTGGAGGCACTTCACATGGCGCGGGTCGCCGGCCCCGGCGACCGCGTGGCCGCCGTGCAGGACGGCGTGGCGCGCCTGGGCGGCCGCCAGGGCCTCCCGCATCTGCGGATCCCCCTCGAGGCGGCGCACCCCGCCGGCGGACTCGAGCCGGCTGACGGCGGCGGCGAGGACGCGGCAGACGAGCCAGTCGCGCGTGGGGAACGGCCGGCCCGCGCGGTCGACCGGTGCGTTGCGGATGACGGCCGGCCGCCCGTGCGGGCAGCGCACGGCGACCGTGTAGGGGCTCGCCGGCCGGCGGCCGAGGAGGGCTGCGACGGCGGCCCGGTCGGCCGGGCCGGGCTCCTCAGGAGCGTCCGCCCGGCTGGACCATGAAGCCGCCCGCGTCACGGCCGCGCCCGGCCTTGCCGGAGCGGGGCTCGAGGCCCTGGATGATGAAGGCGTGCTCGCCGGGCCGCACCATGCCCAGCTTGCGCGCGCGCTGCTCCAGCACGGGCAGCGTCGCCAGGGCGCGCACCTCCGCCGCGAGGCGGTCGCGGCGGGCCTCCAGCGCCCGCAGCTGCGCCTCCTGGACGCGCAGGGCCTCGCGCTGCGCCATGTAGCCGCGCACGGGGCCGACGTAGGAGACCGCGATGGCCACGACCACGCCGATCATCATCAGTCGCTTGACGCGCGTCGTGCCCCTCCCTGGCCAGTGGCGCCGCTCCGGCGAGCGCGCGCGCCGACGGCGGGCGCTCGATCCTCATCGCTCTCGTACGCCCTTCGACCGCCGGTTCCTGCCCGTCGGGGCGCTCAGCGTGCCGCAAAGGCGCGCCGGCCGGGGTAGGAGGCGGCGGGGCCCAGGCGCTCCTCGATCCGGATGAGCTGGTTGTACTTGGCCACCCGCTCGCTGCGCGAGGGGGCGCCGGTCTTGATCTGGCCGGCGTCGGTGGCCACGGCGAGGTCGGCGATCGAGGTGTCCTCGGTCTCGCCGGAGCGGTGGGAGATGACGGCCGCATAGCCGGCGCGGTTGGCCAGCTCGATCGCGGCGAGCGTCTCGCTGAGGGTGCCGATCTGGTTCAGCTTGATCAGGATCGCGTTCCCCACGCCGCTTTCGATCCCCCGCTGCAGGCGGGCGGTGTCGGTCACGAACAGGTCGTCGCCCACGAGCTGGACACGGCCCCCGAGCCGGTCGGTGAGCGCCTTCCAGCCCTCCCAGTCCTCCTCGCCGACCCCGTCCTCGATCGAGACGATCGGATAGCTGTCCACCAGCTCGGCGTAGTAGTCGACGATCCCGGCTGCGTCGAGGGTGCGGCCCTCTCCGGCGAGGCGGTAGGCGCCGTCGGCCTGGAACTCGGTCGCGGCCGCGTCGATGGCCAGCGCGACGTCCTCTCCCGGGACGTAGCCCGCCCGTCCGATGGCCTCGACGATGACGTCGAGGGCCGCCCGGTTGCTCTCCAGGTTCGGCGCGAAGCCGCCCTCGTCGCCGACGCCCGTGCCGAGCTTTCGCTCGCGCAGCACGCCCTTCAGCGCGTGGTAGACCTCCGCGCCCATCCGAACCGCGTCGGCGAAGGTCCGCGCGCTGATCGGAGCGACCATGAACTCCTGGATGTCGACGTTGTTGTCGGCGTGGGCGCCGCCGTTGAGGATGTTCATCAGCGGCACCGGCAGGCGGTGCGCGCGGCTGCCGCCGATATAACGGTAGAGGGGCAGTCCGGCCTCGGCGGCAGCGGCATGGGCGACCGCGAGCGAGCAGCCGAGGATCGCGTTCGCGCCCAGCCGGGCCTTGTTCGGGGTCCCGTCGAGGTCCGTCATCAGCCGGTCGATCAGCGCCTGGTCGGAGGCGTCCCGGCCCACCAGGGCCGCGGCCAGCTCGTCCTCGATGTTGGCGACCGCGCGCAGCACGCCCTTTCCGGCGTAGGCCTCCGGGTCGCCGTCCCGCAGCTCGAGCGCCTCGTGGCTGCCGGTGCTCGCCCCCGACGGCACCGCCGCGCGCCCGCGCGCTCCGGAGGCCAGATCGACCTCCACCTCGACGGTGGGCTGGCCGCGTGAATCGAGGATCTGGCGGCCGCGGACGCGGACGATGTTGGACACGGGCGCTCCGGGATCGCGAGGCGGCCGACGGCCCTGACGGCCCGGCGGCGGGGACGCCGGAGTCTATCGACGGGCGGCCTGCGGGCCATCCTCGCCGGACGCCGTCACCGCCAGCAGGCGATCGATCGCGGCGACCTGACCACGGACCACCTTCCGCTTCGCGAGCTCCGGCCTCATCCACTCGGCCCTGTCCACCTCGGGAAAGGAGCGAAGCTGGCCGGAGCCCCGCGGCCACTCCATCTGGAACTCGTTGCTCCGCACGTCGGAGGCGTCGACATCCCCCTCGACGGCGAAGACGACGATCCGCTTCCCGCCCGCCTGCCTGAACTCGCCGAGCTCGACGACGTCGCCGGCGGGCGGCGGCTGGCCGAGCTCCTCACGGAACTCTCGGCGGGCGACCGCCAGCGGGTCCTCGCCGTCACCGTACTCGCCCTTCGGGATGGACCACGCCCCCTCGTCCCTGCGCTGCCAGAAGGGACCGCCCATGTGGACCAGCAAGACGCACAGGCCGCCGTCGCGACTCCGCCGGTACACCAGCAGCCCTGCGCTGCGCCTGCTCATGGCATGGAGTGTGCACGGACCGCGCATCGCGAGGCTGTGACCGGCGCATATGCTTTCGTGCCGGGATGGCCCGGCCCTTGCCGGTTCCCGGCCTCTTTTCTGCAGCGGAGTACGAGCCGATGGCCGTGGCGGAGAATCCGAGTGGCGTCAGCATCGTCCCTCAGCTCTCGGTGAGACATGGACGCGCGGCCATCGACTTCTACAAGGCGGCGTTCGGGGCGATCGAGGTCTATCGGGTGGGCGGCACCGGCGATCACGCGGACGTCGTCGCCCAACTCGCTGTCGGCACGGCGTCGTTCTGGGTCTCCGACGAGTCGCCGCCGCACGCGAACTTCAGCCCCGAGTCGGTGGGCGGAAGCACCGCACGGATGCTGTTGGTCGTCGACGATCCGGACTCCGCCGTCGCGCGGGCCATAGCGGCGGGCGCCACCGAGGTGTATCCCGTTGGGGAGGAACATGGCTGGCGCCTGGGCCGGATCAAGGATCCCTTCGGCCACCAGTGGGAGATCGGAAAGCCGCTCATCCCGTGGCCGCCCGCAGACGGGCGTCCGGGCGGCAGCCACTAGAGGCCCACAGCCGTTCGCCTCGCCACCGCAGGCAACGGCAACCATGAGGGCGGCTCGACCGACATGACGCAGTCGTCGGGAGGGAACCCGGCTGTGCGACGATTCCGGCAACGCGATCGCCGTCCGGCTCAGGGGTACGAGGGCATCCCGTAGCCGGACCGTCCTTCGGTCCCATGAGCCGACGAGCGGGGACCCGGGACCGCCCGGGCCACCCGTCGCTGCGCCCCCCGGATCCGCCGGCCGGCGACGCCCCACCCGGCCTCGCCGCCATTCTGATTGGCATGCCTCTTCGGCGCGCCATGATGGCAAGCACAACGTCGCGGCCAATTGGCCGCGGGGGGTAACGGTCAATCGACCATCGGCGCTGGTGGAGTCCTCATCCCGCACGGCAGCGGTGATTGAGCAAATGGCGTGCCACCCACCGCCCCTCGATGGCCAATTGACCGTCACCTCGGCGGTCAAATGGCCAACGGGCCATCCTGGCATGCCAAACGCCAACCTGGCGCCG
>JAWVEW010000161.1:0-3738 GCA_033856495.1 Miltoncostaeaceae bacterium
GAGCTCGGCGATCAGCCGGCGCGTGAGGCTGCGCGAGAGGACGGTCTCCCCCCGGGCCACCGCCCGCACCGCCTGGCCCAGCTCGTCCAGATCGGCGTCCTCGCGCAGGAATCCCGGGGCGCCCGCCCGGAGCACGCTCCAGACATCCTCGTCGCTCGCCGAGGCGGTCAGCACCAGCATGCCCACGCCGAGATGCTCCTCGGCGACGAGCTGACCGACCGTTTGCAGGGCCTCGGGCCCGGCCTCCATGACCACCACCTGCGGCCGATAGCGCCGCGCCAGCGCGACCGCCTCGACCCCGCTGGCCGTCTCCGCCACCACCGCGACCCCCCCGGCGCGATCGAGCAGGGCGCGAAGGCCGGCCCGAACGAGGGTCTTACCGTGCACCAGCACGACCTGCGCGGTGGGGGCCGGCTCGAGCACCGCCATCGCGCCGGCTCCGCGGGGCGCGGGGCGCCCGGCGCGCAGTCGCCAGGGCGGTGCCGCGGCGGCGCTGTCCTCGGTTCCAATGGTGGTGGGCGCCATGGCGTCTCCCCTTCGTCCGTGTGGTGATCAGGCGGTGGCAGGGATCGGGTGCAGCAACTGCTCCAGACCGAGACGCGTGAGGAACGCGCGCCGGCGTTCCACCATGACGTCGATCACGGCGCGGGCGCCGTCGTCGATCGGATCCACGACGCTTCGCGCAGGGCGGGTGCCCGCCGGCAGGCCGACGATCCGCGCGATCTCGTCGGCGACGCCCTGCGCATCGCTTCCCTCGGGCACGAGCGCCAGCAGGCGCTCCTGGATCTGGTCCAGCAGCGCGGCGACCCGCGCGTAGGCGGCGACCGTGCCGGCGTCGGCCGGGTGCCCGGCGTTGGCGAAGTGCTCGGTGCCGGAGGAGTACGCGCCGGGCACGACGATCGAGGTCTCGATGCCGAACGGGGCGACCTCGTAGGCGGTCACGGAGGCGAGGCCGTCCATCGCCGCCTTGGCGGCCACGTATGGTCCGAGCAAGGGCGGCGGCACCTGCGAGGTCGTGCTCCCCACCCACAGCAAGAGACCCGCTCCGACGCCGCGCATGTGCGGTAGCGCGGCACGATTGACGCGGTGGGCGCCCAGCGCGTTGATGTCGATGACGCGGGCGATCTCCTCAGGAGTGAACGCCTCGGTCGGACCCACGACGAGGTGCGCGACGTTGTGGACGACGACATCCAGCGCGCCCTGCTCGGCGAGGATGGCCTCGACGGCGCTGTCGCAGGACCCCTTGGACTGCACGTTGAGCTCGATGGCCCGGAGGTCGACGTCATGCTCGGTGGCGTACGCGCGGATGTCCCGCACGCGCGGCGCGTTTCGCGTCTCGGCGTCGCGCATGCTCGCGTAGACCGTATGGCCGGCGTGGGCCAGGGTCCTGGCCGTCAGACCGCCGAAGCCGGTGGCCGCACCCGTGACGAGAATGGTCGACCTCGTCGCCATGCTCATCGGCCGGCCATCCCTGCCGCAGCCAGCAGCCGCGGATCCGCCTCGGAGAGCACCGCGACGCCCGTGCGCACGCCCGACGGGCGCACGCCGGCCCCAATGGTCCACCGGCACAGGGCAACGAGCGCGCCGGCCTGGTCCGGGCTCAGGGCGCCCAGGCACTCCACCAGTCGGTGGCCGCGCATGATGCCCACGTTCTCCACCTGGAGGAAGGCCGCGTAGCCGAGCGGTTCGCTGCCCAGCACGAGGTCTCGATCGGTCGCCATCTCGGGCCCGTCGCAGACCGGGACCACGACGTAGCGGCCGTTCCCCTCCGGTCCGGCGATGGCCACGACCTCGGTCCAGTCCCCGGCATCGACGGAAGCCGCCCGCCACAGCTGGCCCGCGCGCACACGGTTCGGCCGGCCGGCCCGCACGCGGGGCTGCAGGCGAAGCGGGCGGCGAGGCAGGTCGGGGAGCGAGAGCTCTCCGGGCAGCGCCGCCGACAGGGCCTGGCAGCGCCGGCAGCGCGCCAGGTGCTCACGAGCCTCGCGATCCCGGTGGCCGCCGGCAAGATCGAGCAGCTCCATCATCGACAGGCAGTCGATGTCACTCATCGTCGTCTCCTCCAACCGCGCCTCGACATCGCGCATCTAGCTGTCGAAGCCTGCCCCTGCCACGGGGGCGTTCGCATCCGGGGGGCCCCTAGTCGTGGCGGCCTCGACCGCCGCGCCGGCGGGCCGCGCGTCAGTCTGCCTGGAGGACTCGATCCAGGTGGTCGCGGCTGCTGATGCCCAGCTTGGTGAAGACCTTGTGGAGGTGGTACTCCACCGTGCGGTGGCTGATGAAGAGCTGCGAGCCGATCTCCTGGTTGGAGGCCCCATCGCGCGCCATGCGGGCGATCCGGGCCTCGTGGGGGGTCAGCTCCGGGGGCGTCGCGCCGGTCCTCTTGCGCACCGTCTCCCCCGTGGCCAGCAGCTCCCGTCCGGCGCGATCCGCAAACGCCCGGGCTCCCATCGCGGAGAACATCTCGTGGGCGCTGCGCAGCTGCTCACGCGCGTCCCGGCGCCGCCGCACGCGGCGCAGCCATTCGCCGTAGAGCAGGCGCGCGCGGGCGAGCTCCATGGCGACTCGACAGCGCCCCAGCCGGTCGATCGCCTCGCGGTAGTGGTCCTCGGCCCGCCCGTCCTCGCTGACCACCGCGCGCGATCGCGCCTCGATGCCCATGGCCCACTGGGTCCCGGCGGCGCCCGTCCGCTCGGCGAGGCGCTCGAGCGCGGCAACCGCGAGCTCGGACTGCCCGCAGCGCGCGGCGGCCTCGACCAGCTCGGGGAACGCCCAGGCCGAGACGCTCAGGTCATCCTGCACGGTTGCCTGCTGCGCGCCGGCGAGCGCCGCGTCGTAGCGGCCGAGGCCGTTGTACAGGACCGCGCGCGCGTACTCGTCGAAGGTGAGCACCACGCCCTCACCCCGCGCGCCGGCCTCGCGCGCGCCGTCTTCGATGACCGCCAGGGCCAGCGCCTCGTCACCCCGGTACCCGGCGAGCATCAACCGTCCCGGGACCATGCGGGCGTTGCCGGTCACGGCCGTGATCGCGTCCGCCTCCTCCATCAGCGCCGCCCCGGCATCGAGGTCGCCCTCGAAGACCCGAAGCGCCACGAGATAGTTGAGGGCGGGCGGAAGCGCGCCGAGCGCGCCGATGCCGCGGGCGATCTGCGCGTACCGGGTGGCGAGCACATGCCACGTCTCGTCGTCGTAGAGATCCGCCGCAACGCGGCAGGCGAGCCACGGCCAGCGCATGTCCTGCCCGGGGCGGGGGTTCTCCCTGCGAAACGCGCTCAGGGCGCGCTTGAGGATCGGGGCGCTCGCGCCGTAGCCCTGCGTGAAGCGGACGGCCAAACCGTCGAGCAGGAGGTCGGCGCCGGAGCGCGGCTCTGGGGCCGGCGGCGCACGGCGAGCGGCCTCCGCCGCCTCCAGCATCCCCCCGCCGAGGCGGCCGGCCAGGCTCGCGGCCCACATCGTCTCCAGGAGCGTCGCTCGCGCGAGGCCGGCATCGAGCGCTTCCAGCCGCCTGGCCGCATCGAGCAGCAGCGGTGCGGCCTCGCCGCCGCGATTGCGGTACAGGGCGATCTGTCCCCGCAGCCGCTGGGCCAGGGCGCGGTCCCGCTCGTCCAGCGGCCCGGCCGCTGCGGAAGCAAGGAGCGTCAGCGCGGCCTGCGGCACGCCGGCCTGCTGCATGGCGCGCGCGGCCGCCAGCGCCCGCCGCGCCCGCAGGCCGGGCGCGGGCGTCAGCGCGGCGGCCCG
>JAWVEW010000162.1:0-4170 GCA_033856495.1 Miltoncostaeaceae bacterium
TCGCTCGCCGTTCGGGAGAACCTCACGCTGCCGCGCCTGCCCACCCGCGGGCCGGCCCGGTGGCTCGGCGTCCGCCACGAGCGGCGCGAGGCGAGCACATGGCTGGAGCGCTTCGACGTGCGCCCTCGCCAGCCCGATCGGCCGCTCGCGACGCTCAGCGGCGGCAACCAGCAGAAGGTCGTGCTCGCGCGCGCCATGCGCTGCGATCCGCGCGTGCTCGTCATCGACGAGCCGGTCCACGGCGTGGACGTCGGCGCCAAGCGCGCCATCTACGAGCTCCTGCGCGAGGCCACCAGGCAGGGCGTCGGCGCCCTCCTCGCCTCCGGCGACGTCGACGACCTGGCGGCGGTCTGCGACCGGGTCGTCGTCCTGCGCGACGGGATCGTGGTCGCCGAGCTCCACGGGCGCGACAACACCGTGGACCGCATCACCCGGGAAACCCTGGCTCGACAGAACGAGGCGACGTGACTAGCACTGGCAACACCGCTCCCATGCCGCGAGCGGGACGATGGGCGAAGGCGCGACACGACGCGACGAGGTTCCTGGGCCCGTCGAGGGTGAGCGCCCTCTACACGTGGGTCGTGATCATCATCGTCTTCAGCATCTGGATCCCCGAGACGTTCCTCACCACGCTGACGTGGGAGAACATCGCCGCGTCGCAGGCGATCACCGCCATGCTGACGCTCGGCCTGCTGTTCCCGCTGGCCGCCGGGGTGTACGACCTCGCGGTGGGCCAGACGCTCGGCTTCGCCGCGGTGCTGTCGGCCTACCTCGTCAACCACGGGTTCGGCACGGCGTCGGCCATTGCGGTGACGCTCCTCGCCGGGCTCTGCGTCGGCGTGGTCAACGGCGTGCTGATCGTCGGGGTCCGCATCAACTCGTTCATCGCGACCCTCGGCGTCAGCTCGGTGCTGCTCGCGATCGTGGGCGCCATGTCGAACAACATCCAGATCACCGGCCTGCCGTCGTCGTTCGAGCGCTTGGCGGGCGCGCAGCCGCTCGGGATCCCGATCGCGGTGATGTACCTCGTCGTCCTGGCGGTCGTCGCGTGGTACGCCTTGGAGCGCTCGCCCTTCGGTCGCTACCTGTTCGCCATCGGCGGGGCGGAGGAGGCGGCGCGCCTGGCGGGCGTCCCGACGCGGCCCCTCATGTTCGCCGCGCTGTTGATCAGCTCCACCACGGCGGCGCTCGCCGGCGTCGTGCTGACGGCCAAGCTCACGGCGGGGGACCCGGCTGCAGGCCCCAGCTACCTCCTGCCCGCGTACGCGGCGGCGTTCCTGGGGGCCACCCAGTTCACCCCCGGCCGGTTCAACGTGATCGGTGCGCTCACCGCGACCTATCTCCTGGCCACCGGCGTCGCCGGGCTGCAGCTCACCGGCGCGAAGTTCTGGGTCACCGACCTCTTCAACGGCGTTGTGCTGCTGATCGCGCTGTCGCTTCCCATGGTGCAGGGGCGTCTGCGCCGCCGCAGCGCGGACATCGCCGCCCGCGAGGCGTCGAGCGCTCCGAGCGAATCATGATGCACAACGACGGGGGACATGCATCGATGAGGTGCCATCAACGGGCAGCTACGTTGCCCGTGCCGGCCTGCGCCCGTCGTCGTCGCGCATCCGATCAGTCCACCCGGAAAGGTAGTCCGGCACGGTCCCCGTGCTAGAGTGTGATTATGTGCAGGAGTCCGTCCTCGGGCATGCCGAGCTTCGTCGTTCCCGCCTACGGGACCCCTCGCAAGGCCGGCGAGCTGCTCGCCGACGAGATCCGGGCGAGCATCATCGGCAGCGGCCTGGCCGCCGGCTCCCGGCTCCTGTCCGAAGGCGAGCTGATCGAGCAGCGGGGCCTCAGCCGGGCAACCGTGCGCGAGGCGCTGCGCCTGCTCGAGGCCGAAGGGCTGATCACCGTCAAGCGCGGGCCGCGCGGCGGGATCACGGTTCGCCATCCCGATCCGTCGCACATCAGCCGGGCCCTCGCCACGATGGTCGCGCTGCGCGACGTCTCCCTGCGCCAGCTGTTCGACTTCCGGCTCTCGATCGAGCCGGATGCGGCAGGGGCGGCGGCGGCGGAGATCAGCGACGAATGGCGCGCGGCGTTGCTCGCCTCGACCGAGCCCTCGGAGTCCCACGTCCCCGAGAGCGTCGACTTCCATGTCCTCGTCGCCCAGGCCTCCGGCAACGCCCTGAACCACATCGTGCTCGCCGCGCTGCACGAGGTGCTCGAGCTCCACGTGCGCCTCGAGGCGCTCTCCGAGGAGACGTGGGAGCAGACTCGGTCGGCGCACGAGAAGATCGCCCGAGCGATCGCTTCCGGGAACAGCGCGAAGGCGCACAACGCCATGCGGCGGCACCTCGAGCAGTTCCGGGACGACATGGAGACCGCCGGCCGGCTCGACGAGCCGGTCATCCCGCGCTCGGCGTGGCGCCGCCCGGGCAGCACGGCGCCGTTTCGCTGAGCCGCGGCAGGCTCGGCCCGGGCAGCGTCTCGCGGACTATGCGTGCGGGCCCGAAGGGGCCCGAGCGTCGTCTCGGTCGAAGAACCGCCGGATGCGCTCACGCGTGTCGTCGCCCGCGAACAGCGCGACGATCTCCTCGAGCTCATGCGCCATGCCCCGCTCGGGCTGCGACTGCGCCATATCGACGCATCGCACGATCGCGGCGCCCGCGCGCGTGGAGCCCCGGCAGTAGCGCGTGGCCCAGTCCAGCGCGGCGGCGTCCGGCGCGTCGTCGACCCGCGTGACGAGGCCCAGGGCGACGGCCTCTTCGGCGTCGGCCTGGCGACCGGAAAGCATCAGCTCGAGCGCCGCGGCGCGCCCGATCATGCGGGTCAGGCGCTGCGTCCCGCCGGCCCCGGGCAGCAGGCCCAGCCGAACCTCGGGCAGGCCCAGCCGGGCACGCGGGCTGGCGAAGCGCAGATCGCACGCGAGCGCGAGCTCGAGGCCTCCTCCCAGGGCCACCCCGTCGATCGCGGCCAGCGTGATCGCCGGGAGGTCGGCGACGGCCTCGACCGCCTCGCGGACCGCCATCACGTATGCGCGAAACGCCTCGGGCTCCGCGCCGCGGACCACCGTCAGGTCCGCGCCCGCGCCGAAGTAGCCGTCGACGCCGGACCGCAGCACGACCGCCTCGCTCGGCGCGGACCGCAGCTGCGCCATCGTCTCGGCGAGCGCGCGCACGACCTCGACGGAGAACGCGCCGACGGGCGGGTTGCGCAGCGTGACGACGGCGATGGCGCCCTGATGCGACACCTCGACGGCGGGCGCGGCCGGCTCCTGCCGATCGGCGCTCACCGCTGCGGCTCCGTCTCCGCGCGCCGGAGCCCGCGCGACGCCGCGTGCGCCAGCGCGTGTGGGGGGAAGGGATGATTGCGCTGGTCCAGCGCGGCGCGGTACCAGAAGTGAAGCTCCTGCTCCCAGGTGAACCCAGCGCCTCCGTGCGCCTGGATGCAGCGCTCGACCACCAAGGGGTACATACCGCCGCACGCGCGCCGGCTACAGGCCAAGCCGAGGTCGTCGGCCGCCGCGTCGTCGCCGAGGTTCATGGCGACGTCGTAGGCGTGCCCGCGAGCGAGCTCCAGATCCACGTAGGCGTCGGCCAGCATGTGCTTGACCGCTTGGAAGGACCCGACCGGCACGCCGAACTGCTCGCGCTGGCTGACGTACTTGATCGTCCGGCGCAGCATCTCCTCCGCGCCGCCCAGGCACTCCCCGTCGAGGCAGATCATGTAGGCCATGAGGCGCGTCACGACGAGCGAGTTCAGATCGCAGGGCCATCCGCCCAGGAACCCGGCGGAGTCGATGGCGACACCCTGCAGGACGAGGTCGGCCGCAGGCCGTGCGGGATCGACGGTCGGTCGCGGGGCGACGGCCACCCCGGGGTGGTCGCGCGACACCACGGCGACGACGACACGCTCTCCCAGCTCGATCGGGACGAGGAAGTGGTCCACCAACTGGCCGAAGGGCACGGCCTCCGCGCGTCCCGACAGGCACAGCCCGCCGTCCGGCTCGTAGCTGGGCTGGATGCTCGTCCACCGCGGGGATGCGGGTGTCCCGCCGTCGGGCATGACCACCGTGGCCAGCGTACGGCCGGTGAGCACGTCGTCGAGATTCACGCCGCCCGTCGCGTCGGCATGGGCGCTGAGCAAGGGCACGACCATCGCGGTGGTCATGGAGAACGGACC
>JAWVEW010000163.1:0-6249 GCA_033856495.1 Miltoncostaeaceae bacterium
CTCCATCGCCAGCGTGGCCAGCTTCCTCGCCCTGGCCTGGTACCTGCGGCGCGAACTGGGCGGTATGGAGGGAGCGCGGGTGCTCGACGGGATCGTACGGGCCACGATCGCAAGCGCCCTCCTGGCCGCCTTCGCCTGGAGCGTCTGGCACGTGCTGGACGGCGCGCTGGGGCAGGGCCTGCCCGCCCAGCTCGTTGCCGTCACGGCGGCGCTGGTCGGTGCGCTGGCCGCCTATCTGGCGGCCGCGTTCGCGCTGCGCATGCCGGAGCTCGGCGCGCTGGCGCGGTTGGCCCGCCCGCTACGATAGATCGATTGTGGATCAGCGACTCATCCGAAACTTCTGCATCGTCGCCCACATCGATCACGGGAAGTCCACGCTCGCGGACCGCATCCTCCAGATCACCGGCGCGATCCACGAGCGGGACATGCGGGCGCAGGTGCTCGACTCGATGGACCTGGAGCGCGAGCGGGGCATCACCATCAAGGCCCAGGCCGTCCGCGTCTTCTACACCGCGCGCGACGGGGTCACCTACCAGCTGAACCTCATCGACACGCCCGGCCACGTGGACTTCTCCTACGAGGTCTCGCGCAGCCTGGCCGCGGCCGAGGGCGCCCTGCTGGTGGTCGACGCGAGCCAGGGGATCGAGGCCCAGACGCTCGCCAACACCTACCTGGCGGTCGAGGCGGGGCTCGAGGTGGTCCCGGTGGTGAACAAGATCGACCTCGCCCAGGCGGACCCCGATCTGCACGCGCGCGCGCTGGCGGAGCTGATCGGCGAGGACCCCGACCGCGTGCTGCGGATCTCGGCCAAGACCGGCCTCGGCGTGGAGGACGTGCTCGAGGCGATCGTCGAGCGGGTCCCGCCGCCGCGGGGCGACCGCGAGGCCCCGCCCCGGGCGCTCATCTTCGACTCCGTCTACGACCAGTACCGAGGCGTTGTGGCGTTCGTGCGGGTGATGGAGGGCGTCTTCCGCGAGGGGGACCGGCTGATCGCCATGCAGACCGGCCTCGGCGTCACCGCCGAGGAGATCGGCGTCATGGGGCCGGCGATGACCCGCACCCGCGAACTGGCGGCGGGGGAGACCGGCTACCTGATCACCGGGCTCAAGGACCTCGGCCAGCTGCGGGTGGGGGACACCCTCACGGCCGCAGCCCGCCGCGCCGCCGAGCCGCTCCCGGGCTACCGGGAGGTGAAGCCGATGGTCTTCTGCGGCCTCTTCCCGGTCGACTCGGAGGACTACCCCGACCTGCGCGACTCGCTCGAGCGCCTGTCGCTCAACGACGCCTCGCTGGTCTGGGAGCCGGAGGTCTCACAGGCGCTGGGGTTCGGCTTCCGCTGCGGCTTCCTCGGCCTGCTCCACATGGACATCGTCCGGGAGCGGCTGGAGCGCGAGTACGACCTGGAGCTCCTGGCGACCACGCCGAACGTGGAGTACCGCGTGACCACCACCTCCGGCGAGGTCCTGGGCGTGCGCTCGCCGGCGGAGCTTCCCAATCCCAGCAGGATCGAGACGATCGAGGAGCCCTTCGTCCGCTGCTCGATCCTGGTGCCGCGGGACGGCGTGGGCGCGGTGATGGGCCTCTGCCAGGACCGGCGCGGCGTCTTCGTGACGATGGAGCCGATCGAGGAGCGCCAGCAGATCGTCTACGACCTCCCGCTGGCGGAGATCGTGCTCGACTTCTACGACCAGCTGAAGAGCCGCACCCGCGGCTACGCCTCGCTCGACTACGACCTGAACGGCTATCGCGAGGGCCCGCTGGTGAAGCTCGACATCCTGCTGGCCGGCGACCCCGTTGACGCGCTCTCCCTGATCCTCCACCGCGACGTCGCCTACCCCCGCGCCAAGATCATCGTCGAGCGGCTGCAGAAGGTGATCCCGCGCCAGTTCTTCGAGGTGGCGATCCAGGCCGCCATCGGCAGCAAGATCATCGCCCGCGAGACGGTGAAGGCGAAGCGCAAGGACGTGCTGGCCAAGTGCTACGGCGGCGACATCACCCGCAAGCGGAAGCTGCTCGAGCGCCAGAAGGAGGGCAAGAAGCGCATGAAGCAGGTGGGAAGCATCGAGGTGCCCCAGGAGGCGTTCCTCTCGGTGCTGGAGATCGGCGACGGCAAGGGCTCGCGGTGAGCGCCCCAACCCGCACCCGCCACCTCTACCTCCACCTGCCCTTCTGCGCCGCCCGCTGCGGCTACTGCGCCTTCGTCGTGGAGGTCGGCTCCCTGGCCCGGCGCGACGACTACCTCGCCGCCCTGCTCGGCGAGCTGGAGCGCGAGCGGCCGTTGCTCGGCGCGCTCGACACGGTCTACCTCGGGGGCGGCACCCCGACGCTGATGGGAGCGGAGCGGCTCACCGTGCTGCTGGAGCGGATACGGCCGCTGCTGGCTCCGGGGGCCGAGGTCAGCGTCGAGGCGAACCCCGAGACCGTGGAGCCGGCGCTGCTCGCCGTCCTTCGCGGGGCGGGCGTGACGCGGCTCTCGCTGGGCGTGCAGTCCTTCCAGCCACACCTCCTGGGTTCCCTCGATCGGGCCGCCGGGCCGGCCCGCTCGCGGGAGGCCTTCGCGCTGGCGCGGGAGGCCGGATTCGCCAGCGTCAGCGTCGACCTCCTGTTCGGCGTGCCCGGACAGACGCCGGACGACCTCGAGGACGACATCGCCGAGCTGCTCGCGCTGGGTCCGGACCACGTCTCCTGGTACGAGCTGGAGCTCAAGCCCGGCAGCGCGCTGGCCCGTCGGGAGGGGGTCGCGCTCGACGAGGAGTTCGCCGCCGACGCCTACGAGCGGGTGGTGGCGTCGCTCGAGGGCGGGGGCTACCGCTGGTACGAGACCGCGAACTTCGCCCGACCGGGGCACGAGTGCCGCCACAGCCTGGCCTACTGGCAGAGCCGCGACTACGTCGGCCTCGGCGTTGGCGCCGTGAGCACGGTCGCGGGGCGCCGGTGGCGCAACGCGCCCGGACTGGACGGATACCTCCGCGCGGCCGGCGCCGGCGTCGAGCCGCCCCGGACGCACGAGCGGCTGGACCCGGCGACCCGCCGGCGCGAGCGCTGGATGCTGTCGCTGCGCCTGGACCGGCCGCTGCAGCTGGCGGAGGTCGGACCGCCGGACCACCCGGAGGCGATCGAGCGCCTGCGCGCCCTGGGGCTGGTGGACGAGGGCCCCGCCGGGCTCGTGGCGCTCAGCCGGCGCGGCCGCTTCCTCCAGAACGCGGTCCTGCACGAGTTGATGGAGTACGCGTGAGCAACGAGGACCTCCCCGCCCTGATGGGGCGGGCGGCGGCCCGGGAGCGGCTGACGGCGCGCCAGGAGGCGATCCTCCGCGCCGTGGTCGACCAGCACGTGGCCACGGGGGCGCCCGTCGGCAGCAAGAACATCGCCGGCCGCGAGGGCATCGACTTCGCCTCCTCCACCGTCCGCTACGAGCTCGCCCGGCTCGAGGAGCTGCGCTACCTCGACCACCCCCACACCTCGGCCGGCCGCGTGCCGACCGACCGCGGGTACCGCTACTACGTGGACGTGATCCTCGGCCGGGGCGAGCCCGCGCCGCCGGAGGCGGTGCGTACGATCGCGGACGCGCTCGACGCCGGGCAGGTGCGCCGCGAGGTGGACGCCGCCCTGCGGAGGCTCGCGGACGTGATGTCCCAGCTGACGAACCTGCTGGGGATGGTGACCGCGCCGCCGCCGTACTCCGCCACGATCCGCCACGTCGAGGTGCTGGTGCTGCAGCCCCAGCTGGTGATGGTGGTGGTGATCACCTCCACCGGCCTGGTGACCAAGCGCATGTTCGTCTTCGAGCGCTCGGTGGACAGCGGGATGGCGGACTGGGCCGCGGAGTTCTTCAACGAGCACGCCGCGGGGCTCACCGTCGGCGCCCGCATCATCGGCGCCCGGCTGACCGACCCGAAGCTGCGGCCGGCCGAGCGCACCTTCATCGACGCGCTCGCCCCCGCGCTGACGGAGCTGGAGGAGGAGAGCACCCTCTACGTGTCGGGCCAGGGCCGCCTGCTGGCCGAGCATCGCGTGCGGGACGTCCAGGAGATCGAGCGGCTGATGGGCGTCATCGAGCAGCGGTATGCGCTGCTGTCGATGCTGCGCGGCGCGCTGGCCCGAAACCAGCTTTACTTGCTGATCGGCGAGGAGCTCTCCGAGCCGGGCCTGCGCGGGCTCAGCCTGGTCGCCGCCAACTACGGCGTGGCCCGGCGCAACCTGGGCACGGTCTCGATCCTCGGGCCCACCCGGATGGACTATCGGCTGGCGATCTCGACGGTCCGGGAGGCCGCGCAGGCGCTGTCCGAGTACGTCGAGGGAGTGTACGAGTAGACGACCGCTACGAGATCCTGGAGGTCTGGCGCCGGCCGCTGCGCGCGGAGCCGGGCGCTGCGGTCCGCGTGCTCGCGAAGGTCGAGGCCGGTTCGGTCGGGCCGGAGGAGTACGCGGTCGGCGTGACGACCCGCGCCGACGCCCAGCTCTACCCGCTGGCCGACGAGGGCGAGCTCTTCACCGGGCTCTCCTTCGCGGAGGCGCACTGGGTCGCCGCCGTGCTGGCGAGCGTGGCCGAGCGGGTGGACGACGCCGAGAACCTGCTCTTCGACCTGCGGGTGCCGGTGGACCTGACCTGGCGCGACATCGAACTGGCCGCCGAGGTGATCGAGCCGGGCGGGCTGCGCTCGGCGCCGCTCCTGCCCTGGACGCCGGACGGCAAGCCGAGCCAGAGCCGCTGGGCGATCGCCACCTACACCTTCGACTGCGGCCACCAGGCGGTGGAGCTGCTGCGCCAGGACCCGGACTCGGCCCCGTTCTGGATCGAGGAGGGCGCCGTCGACCACCTGGCCGCCCGCGACGCCCGCAGCCTCGCCCGGCTGCTGCTCGACGCCAAGGCGCTCGAGGAGGCCCAGGGCCTGATCGAGGCGGCGCAGGCCAACCTGGCCACCCACGCAGACAACCACGACGACGAGGCGGAGGACGACGAGCGCGACCGGTGAGCCGGTCGGCGTGAAGGCGCCCGCCCCGCGATCACCCTAGGCAGGGACCATGTCGACCGCTGAACGCGACTTCTACGAGATCCTGGGCGTCGCCCGCGACGCTGACGAGGCCGAGATCAAGAAGGCCTTCCGCCGGCGCGCCCGCGAGCTGCACCCCGACGTCAACCCCGACGACCCGGCCGCCGAGGCCCGCTTCAAGGAGCTCGCCCAGGCCTACGAGGTGCTCTCGAACGCCGAGAGCCGCGCCGCCTACGACCGCTTCGGGCGGGAGGGGCTGCGTGGGCAGCCGGGCCCGGACATGGGCGGCTTCTCCTCCTTCCAGGACATCTTCGACGCCTTCTTCGGCGGCGAGGCCTTCACCGGCCGGGCAGGGCCGCGCCACGCGGCCGGCGACGACGTGCTGGTCGGGGTCCAGGTCTCATTCGTCGAGTCGGCGCTCGGTGTGGAGCGCGAGGTCGACGCGGACCTGATCGAGGCCTGCCCGGCCTGCGAGGGCAGCGGCGCCCGGCCCGGCGGGCGGGTCGAGCGCTGTGGCCAGTGCGGCGGGCAGGGGCAGGTGCGCTCGGTCACGCGCGGGCCCTTCGGGCAGTTCGTCCGGGCCGACATCTGCCCGACCTGCGCGGGCGAGGGCGAGGTGATCCTCGACCGCTGCGCGACCTGCGTCGGGCGCGGCCGGGTGCAGGAGCGCCGGCGGATCAGCGTCAACGTGCCCGCGGGGATCGCCGACGGCCAGCGCATCCGGCTCACCGGCCGCGGCCATGCGGGCGGCAGGGCGGCCCGGCCCGGAGACCTCTACGTCGAGGTGCGGGTGGCGCCGGATCGGCGCTTCCTGCGCGACGGCCTCGACATCGTGAGCACCGTGGCGGTGCCCGTCACGGATGCGATGGTCGGCACGACGGTCACCATCCCCACCGTGGAGGGGGACCACGAGATCGAGCTCTCGGCCGGCACCCAGCCGGGCCAGGAGATCCGGCTCGGCGGAAAGGGCTTCCCTGCCATCGGCCGTCGGGGCCGTGGCGACCAGCGCGTGGTGGTGGAGGTGAAGGTGCCGAAGGTGACCACCGCGGAGGGCAAGGAGGCGGTCAAGAAGCTGGCCGACCGGCTCACCGACAAGCACTACAAGGACGACGAGGGCTTCTTCGACCGCCTCAAATCCGCCTTTCGGTAGTCTCGGAAATGCGGCCGCTCCGTAGTCCCGGCGCCTGCTCAGGGCATTTCCGAGACGACCCTCCGTCTCGTCCTGCCGGGCGTCTCGGTCCCCGGCGTGCATCGG
>JAWVEW010000164.1:0-2845 GCA_033856495.1 Miltoncostaeaceae bacterium
GCTGGTCGAGGCCGTGCTTGTTGCACAGGTACTGCATGATCGCGCAGCTCTCCCAGAGCGAGCCCCTGGGAAGCCCGCCCTCCTCGAGCAGCGGCGTGAGGTCGGCCGGGTCCTTGCCCAGGAACTCGGGAGTGCCCTTCTTGCCCCACATGTCGAGCTCCTCGCACTCGAGTCCCGCGGCCCGGACGAGGATGCGGGCGCTCAGGTTGTTGACGCTCGGCTTCAGGATGCTCAGCGTGATCGCAGACATGTGATCTCCCGTCCTTCTGTTCAGTGGTAGGGGTCCTTCGGCGCCCGGTCGTCCGAGAGCGACGTCCGCGAACTCTGGACGAGTGCCTCGATCGCGTCCGCGACGTGGAGCTCCGTGATGTTGTGGTCGCCGCTCTCCACCCGGAGCAGGTGCGCCTGGAACAGCACGTCCACGTGCGTATGACCGTGCGGGGGCTCGAAGCGGTACGACGCAAGCTCGATCAGGAGGCCGAGCGGATCCTCGAAGTAGATCGAGTCCATGAAGCCGCGGTCCCTGACGGCGTGCCGGATCCCGCGCTCGTCGAGCCGCTCCACCGCCTGGCGGAAGGTGGCCTGCGACACGGAGAGCGCGATGTGGTGCACGCAGCCGGGGTCGGTGGGGGTGCGGCGCGGGTCGGGGACGCGCTCCTCGTTGGTGAAGACGGTGATGAGGCGTCCGTCGCCCGGGTCGAAGTAGAGGTGGCTCTCCGACTCGTTGTCGAGGTTGGGCTGCTCGAAGACGAAAGGCATGCCGAGCAGGCCCTCCCAGAAGTCGATCGAGGTCTGCCGGTCGGCGCCGGTGAGGGTGATGTGGTGGACGCCCTGGGCCTGGAGCTTGCGCATCAGTGCTCGACCAGCTTCGCCTTGGCGTCGGTGCGTCCCAGGGTCCCCCATGGCACGAGATCCACGCGGGCCTGGACGACGAGGACGCTGCGCAGCCGGGCGCGGATCGCCTCCGCCAGGGCGTCATCGGCCGTCGCGCCCTGCGCCAGCTCGACGCTCACCGGCAGCGGCGGCTCCTGCTTCACCCCCGGCGCGCTCGGCCTGACGAGGATGTGGCCGCTGACCTCGGGGGCGAAGGCGCCCACCACCTCGCGGACGGCCGACGGAAAGACGTTCACCCCGCGGACGATGAGCATGTCGTCGGTGCGCCCGATGCACCGCAGGCGCGGACCCGTGCGGCCGCACCCGCACGGGCCCATGCGGATCCGGACGTGGTCGCGCGTGCGGAACCGCAGGTGCGGCGCCGCCCGATGCAGGAGGTGCGTCAGCACCAGCTCCCCGGTGGCGCCGTCCTCCATCTCGATCGCGGCGCCGGTCTCGGGGTCGATCAGCTCGGGGTGGACGAACCCGCGCGCCGCGAAGTGCATGCCGTCCTGCTCCTCGCACTCCCCCCACAGCGACACGCCGATGTCGCCGATCCCCATCACCTCGGTGACCCGGGCGCCCCAGCCCGCCTCGAGCATCGCGCGGAACGCGGGCTCGCCGCCCCCGGGCTCCCCGGCCACGATGAGGCGCCTGACGCTCGAGGCCCGCAGGTCGACGCCGCGCTGCGCGGCCCACTCCAGGAGGTAGGCGGCGTAGGACGGCGTGAGCACCACGGTATCTGGGCGCAGGTGCTCGACGGAGAGCATGAGGCGGTCGGCGTTGCCGGTGCCCACCGGCACGTGGCAGAGCCCGATGCGCTCGAAGGCGGCCAGCGCGGCGCCCGCAACCCACGGGCCGGCGTTGTAGGTCGTCAGGATCCGCTCGCCGGCGGGTGTGCCGGTGGCGGCGTAGCTCCGTTCCGACACGGCGACCCAGTGCTCGGCGTCGCCCGCCGTCAGCGGGATGAAGCTGGGTGTGCCGGTGGTGCCGCTGGTCGAGTAGATCCGTGCGATTTCCGGGGGCGGCACGCAGACGTGCGCGCCGAACGGGTTCTCGGGCGTGCAGGTCGCCCGGATCTCGCGCTTCTCGGAGAGGGGCAGGCGCCCGATCTCCGCCAGCCCGCCCGCCGCCGCCGGCGAGTCGACCCCCGCCGCCGCCAGCTTCTCGCGGTAGAAGGGCGAGCGCTCGAAGAGGTAGGCGAGCTGGGCGCGATAGGACGCCTCGTCGGCGGCGCGCTGCTCCGCCCACGGGCGGGTCTCGGCCTCGGACAGGCGCCTCGTCAGGGCCCGTCCTCCTCACCGCGCTCGTACGCGACGGCGTGCTCCGCCGTCCCGGCCATCAGGAAGCCGATGGGGCGCTGCTGCTCCTCGACCAGGTGGGCGAGGAGGCCGGCCGTGCGCGCCAGCAGCGGGATGACCTTCACGGCGCTGGACGGGAAGCCGAGGTCGAGCATCACCGCCGCGATCGGCATGGAGACGTTCATCGGCAGCGGCCGGCCCCAGGTCTCGGCGACGGCGTCGCGGAAGCACCGCGCCAGCAGGACGTGGGGCCCGCTCACGCCTCGGGCGTCCGCCAGCTCGAGCACCCGCTCCGCCCGCGGATCCAGCGGCCGGTGGACCGGATGGCCGAACCCCGGCGCCCTGCCGCCCGCCGCGCGGATCGCGCCGGCGAGGTCGAGCGCCACGGCGGTGGGCTCCTCGCCGGCGGCGACCCGCTCCTGCGCCTGCGCGAGGAGCCGCGCGCACGGCTCGGCCGTCCCCAGGAGCACCGGGCCGCATCCGAGGATCCCGGCCGCGACGGCCCCCTGCAGCGACCCGGGATCCGCCGCGAGCGTCATCCGCGCGGCGACGTTGGTGGGCATCATCCCGTGCTCGGCGATCGCGACGAGCAGAACGTCCAGGAAGAAGCGCTGGTCGTCGGTCGGCTCGCGGCCCGTCAGCAACAGGTGGAAGTACTCGCTGAAGCTCAG
>JAWVEW010000165.1:0-7927 GCA_033856495.1 Miltoncostaeaceae bacterium
CGACGGGCGCGCCGCCGGGGCCGCCCGCCCGTGGGCGGAATGGATCGCCAGCCGCAGACGCCTCTACCCCACCCGGCCGGGCATCCGGCCGTGCGCATCACCTTCGCGAGGCCCCATCCCGGGCGCCTTGCCACCCCATAGGAGAGGTAATGACCCACGTTCATCACCACCGGATCGGCTGGGGGATTCTGGCCGCCGCCATGGCTACGGCCTTCGGCGTCCTCTTCAGCGCAACATCCGGCGCAGCGCCCCCGCCCCCGCCCCCGCCCTTCGTCCCCTGCACGGTCAGCCTCGGCGTGACCCAGACCGCCACGACCGTCACCGGCACTCCCCTCCCCGACATCATCGACTGCGGCGCGGCCAGCCCCGGCAAGACGATCCTCGGCCTCGCCGGCGACGACACCATCACCGGCACGGCGTTCGCCGACAACATTGACGGCGGTTTCGGTAACGACACCATCACCACCGGCCCCGCCGTCAGCACGGGGAACGACACCGTGACCGGCGGCGTGGGGAACGACACCATCACCGGCGCCGCGGGGAACGACTCCCTGACCGGCGGTGCAGGCAACGACACCCTCACCGGCAGCGCGGGGACCGACACCCTGAACGGCGGCGACAACAACGACACGCTGACCGGCAGCGCGGGGGACGACACCCTGACCGGCGGCCTCGGCGACGACACCCTGAACGGTGGTTCCGGCAATGATCTCCTGAATGCTGGCGACGGCAATGACATCCTCAACGGCGACACCGGCATCGATCGGCTGAACGGCAACAACGGCGACGACATCCTGAACGGCCCTCCCTTCGACGGGAGCGTCGATCGTCTCAATGGCGGAGCAGGCACCGACGCATGCACGTCCTTCCCGGACGGCGACATCCTCACCAACTGCAACCCGTAGGCACCTCGCCCTGAAAAGGACGACGTAGACGAAGCCGCTGACCGGCCACTCGGGCTGGTCGGCGGCTTCTCGCGGTCGGCGGGAACCATGGCTCCAACCTCCCGTGGCACAGAGATTTGGAGCCAGAGGCTGGAGCCGCGGCGCCGAGAACGATGAGCGGCTACGAGGGTTCGGGGCCCGAAGAGCGACGGCCGGCGGCGCAACGTGGCCGGGCCCCTGGCGAAAAGGCGGCGCGTGCACGCCGCAGGCGGGGCAGGCGTTTCCAGCCCCGGGAGTATCCTCGGCCTGGCCGCGCAACCACGAGCCGACCCGATTCATGATCTCCGAGAGCGACATCGACGGCATCGCCGCGTACGGCCGGTTCGAGCACAGCCCGGTCGCGCTGGCGTTCGTCCGCCCCCCGAACGGGGTGATCGAGTTCCTCAACGCTGCGGCGCAGCAGCTCCTCGGGCCACGCGCGATCGTCGGGCAGCCGGTCTCGGAAGCGGTGCCGGAGCTCGAGGGCCAGGGCTGTCTGGAGCTCCTCGAGCGGGCGTTCGCCGGCGAGCCGCTCCAGGGGCTGGAGCGGCCGGTGCTCCTCGACGCCGTGGGAGACGGACGCCTACGGATCCGGTACCTCGACGTTCAGTGCGAGCCCCTGCGAGGGCCGACCGGTGAGGTCCGCACGGTCGCGGTCCTCGCGATCGACGTGACCGATCCCGTGCTCGATCGGCGCCAGCTGGGCGAGCTCTCGGAGCAGCTCGACGGCATCCAGGAGCGGGCCATGCGCGAACAGGACCGAGATTCGTCGCTCCTGTCGAGAGCCCTGGCCTACGAGGACGAGCTCGGCCGGGTGGCCGGGCTGCTCGTGCCCGCCGTCGCCGATCTCTGCGTCGTCGACGTCCGCGCCGGCGAAGGCGGCCTCCGTCGCCTGGCGGTCGCGGATGCCGACCCCCGGCGCACCGCCCTGGTCCGCGAGCTGGAGCGGCGACCGCCCCCCGCGTACCTCTCCGAGCACCCGATCTGGACGGTCCTCGAGACCGGACGTCCGGTCATCGTCCCGGACGCCTCCGACTCGCTGCGGAAGATCGTCCTCGCCCTTCGCGAGCGGGAGGGGCGGTCGTACGTGTGCCTGCCGCTCGTCTCGCGCGGCCGCACGATCGGCGCCGTATCGCTGATCTCGAGCGAACCCGGCAGTTGCGGGCGGAGCCAGGTCGCCAGCGCGCGCGCCGTGATGCGACGTGTGATGTCGGAGGCCGAGACGCGAACCGGCAAGCGCGGGATCGGCGGGCGTCCCTCGGCCAGGAGGCCGTTCCGCGGCGGCGCGCGTCGGCGGGCCAGACGCGAGGGACCGGGTTCGGGACCGTAGGGGGCTGTCGGCCGGAGAGGCGGACTCACTTCTCGCCCTCCCGGCGCTCGGGCGGAGCGGTGGGGGGCTCGTGCTCGTCCTGGGCCGACAGCGCCTGCCGAAGCTGCGTGCGCGAGCGGATCTGGAGCTTTCGGTACGCGTTGCTCAGGTGCACCTCGATCGTCTTCACGGTGACGACGAGCAGCCTGGCGACCTCGGCGTTGCTGCGGCCCTCGCCGGCGAGCTCCGCCACGCGCAGCTCCGTCGGCGTCAACGCTTCGCGTCCGACGAGCGCGAACCGGCGAGGGCGGGCACCCGCGGCGACGAGCTCGGAGTGACCCCGGCTGGCGAGCTCCCGCGCGCCGCACCGATGGGCGAGGTCGAGGCCCTGACGGAGCGGCCCGAGAGCGTCGGCTCGCTGGCCGCTCCGGCGCAACGCCTCACCGAGATCGATCAGCACCCGGGCGCGCTCGAGGACAGCGGGAGAGCCTTCCAACACTGCGAGCGCCTCCCGGAGGCGGCCGTGAGCCCGGGTTCCCCCCTCAACGAGGCCGAGCGCCCGGAGGGCGCCTGCGATGGGCCTCGGCACCCCGAACCTCCGGGCCAGGCGAAGCTCCTCGCCCCCAAGGCGCACCGCCATGGCCTGGTCCCCGAGCGCGAGCGCGGCGGTCGAGCGCCACGGGATGAACGCAGGGTTCGGGATGCCCCACGCCTCCTGGCGGCGGCCGCATTGAAGAAGGTCGTCAAGGCCTTCCCGAACCCGGCGTTGGGCGATGCGGAGGCGGCCACGACTCGCGAGCAGCGGGTTGAACACGTCGATCTCCGGGACGCTCTCGCGCACTCCGTGGCGCTGGACCGCCCGGTCGGCGTCATCCAGCTCGCCGCGCTCGATGAGAGCGTCCACCAGGCAGGCGAGCGCGCTCGGGAGGTGGCTCGACGGCGTTCGAAGCGATTCCAACGCAAGTTCCACCGCGTCGCAGACGGATCCCCGACGCAGCGCCACGTCGGCCTGGAGGAAGGACACGGCGGCGAGCGCCGGACGCGAGTTGCGGCGGATCGCATCCTCCCGCGCCGCATGGAGCACCTCCTCCGCCCGGTCCAGGAGGTCGGCGACGATCAGCGCCCGCACGGCGGCCTCCAGCGCCGGGGAGTCGCTCGTCTCGTCGGCCAGCAGCCGGCCCCCGGCGAGCGCACGCTCCGCCAGCGTGGCGGCCTCTGCGGCAGAGGCGCCCCGCATGGCGGTCTCCAGCGCGACGTGGGCGAGCACGACCGGCTCACCCTCCCGCTCGCCGCGCCTCCCGGAGCGCCGGAGGCGAGCGAGCCGCTCGCTTCCCAGGAGCTGCGTCGTGAGGCCCATCCGTGCGGTCGCGACGAGCTCGGCCTCGACCCGGACGACCACGCGCCCGCCGGTGCCGGCGAGCTCTCGCGCGACCCTGTCGAGCAGGGCGAGCGACTCCGGCAGCCGGTCGGCGTGCCGCAGCCAGCGCGCGAGCTCGAGCGCGGCCATCCCTCGCCGCTCGTCGTCGGCCGTCAGCTCGAGCGCCTCGCGAAGTCGCTCGCCGGCACCGGCAACCCCGGAGCGGGCCTCCGCCACCCCGAGGTCCAGGAGGATCTCCCCCCGGCCCTCCGCGCCCGGCCCCTCGAGCGCCCGCCGCAGGAACCTCACGGCGAGGTCCGGCGAGCCCAGGTCGATCGCCAGCCGGGCCGCCTGATGGAGCGCGTCGGGCGCCCAGTGCTGCAGCTCGGACCCGGAGGAGAGGAGATGCGTCGCCGCCGCCTCGGTCGCGCCGACCGCCCGAAGCAGGTGGGCCGCCCGCGAGTGGAACTCCGCGCGGACCATCGGGTTGATGGCCCGATACACCGCGTTCCGAACGAGCGGATGAACGAACGTGACCTGCGGCGTCTCGGTGAGCACCTCGGCCCTGACCAGGACGGTCGTCGCCTCCGCGGCGCTCTCGGGGTCGAGCCCGGCGAGCCCGGCCGCGTCGTGGACGGTCTCGCAGGCACCGAGGACCGCGACCGCCTGGGCCAGCGTGAGGGCATCCGGCGACAGGCGCACCAGCCGGTCGCTGACCGTCCCGCCGAGCCGTTCGGGGGCAAGGTCGAGCACCTCCCGAACGGCCGCTCCGAGCCGGCCGGCCGAGCGGGCGCTCAGGAGCTCGCGGACGAGGGCGGGGTTCCCGCCCGTGACCTGCCAGCACGCGTCCACGACCTCCCGCGTCGCCGCCGGGAACGCGTTCCCGACGAGGTGCGCCACCGCGGCGGCGCTGAGCGGGGCGAGCGGCAGGATGCTCGCGCCCGGATCCGTGGCGATCTCCGCGAGCGGCGCCGCGGCCAGCCCGGGCTCCCCCGAGCGCAGGGCCATGATGAGCACGATCGGCATCGCCTCGAGCCGGCGGATCAGGAACTGCAGCCACCGAAGCGACTGCGGATCGGACCACTGCAGGTCGTCCACCGCGATCATGAGCGGCCGTGCGGCGAGGTGCACGGCGAGCCAGTAGAGCGCGTGCAGCGACGCGAGCGACGGCGCCTCCTCACCTGCGAGATCGGGCTCGCCGCCCTGGTGAACGACCCACGCGGCCAGCGAGGCCGGCCCAGCGAGGAGCGCCGTGCGCTCGGTCTCGCTGGACGACGCGAGCAGCGGCTCGAAGAGCTGACGGACGACGCCGAACGGAAACTCGCGCTCGTGCACGTCGCCGCGGGCGCGCAGGACACGCCGTCCTGCGCCCTCGGCCATGCCGCGCGCGGTCCGAAGCAGGCGGGTCCGACCGACCCCGGCCGCCCCCTCCAGGAGGAGCAATGAGCCCGACCGATCGCGCTCGATCGCCGCAGCGATCGTCGCGAGCTCGAGCTCGCGCTCCAGGAGGGGGTCCATTGTCACCTCGACGACACCGTCGACCGGGTCCGGAGCACCATCCTCCTACATAACTGGTCCGGTGCCATCCGGGCCGCCGTAATATTTGTTCACCTCCAGACAACGGATGACGGCCACTTACGGCTCGACATCGATGTGTAGATGCCGCGGTCCCGCGCCGGTCCATCGTCATCTCAGTCGGCACTTACACGGCCGTCGCCCCACTCGTCCGCGCAGAAGGCGCGCGCGTCCGGGAGCGAGCCGAAGCGCCCGGGGAGGCCGGCCACTACTTGAGCGTCTTGAACTGGGCCTCGGAGTAGGGGCTGTCGTTGGAGACGTGCGGCCGGGAGTGGCTTCGGGCGATCCCGAGCGCCACGAGCAGCTCGCTCACCGGCCGCGAGGTCATCGCCCCGCCGCGGTCGGCGTGGATCGCCAGGCGCTCGCGCGCGATGCCCTGGCGGGCGACCGCGCCCGCGATCCGCTGCTGGGCGACCTCGCCCGACTCCCCCGCCGGCACCGTGAGGTCATCGACAGTGGCTCCCCCGTCCTAACGGCCGCCGGCCGCGCGTCTTTCGCATGTCGCGCGCTCACCCCAAGGGGGATGGATGCCCGAATCCGCGCGCGTCTGTCGGAATGCTCGAGGACAGCTTGCGGGCTTTCCTCGCGCCGGTCTCCCGATTGCCACGGATGGCCAAGGAGGAGAGGCGTCCTCCGGGAGCAGCAGCCTGCTGGCCCACATTCCATGGGGCACCGGGCTGGTAGCACGGGGACAGCAGGCCGGCGCCATTCCGGGCATGGGCTGCACAGGGCAGTGTCCCCCTTTGCAGGGAAAGCGCTCGATCACAACGCTCAAGATGGGCGCGGCAGGACTCGAACCTGCGACCCTGGGATTATGAGTCCCTTGCTCTAACCAACTGAGCTACGCGCCCCGGGTCGGTGAGGCATCCCCGGCGGTGGGCCGAGCCAGTCTAGGCAACCCGGGCGGCCCCGACGGCGCGGCCGGTCGATCAGCCGGAGGAGCCCACCACACGCTCGCCCCGCCGGCCGATCAGGTACGGCGAGGGCGGGGCCACGGCGATCAGCACCAGCGCCGGCAGCGCCGCCTGCGAGTACGCGGCCACGTTCCTGTGGCGGCAGACCTCGGTGGCCAGGGTCTCGAAGCCGATCGGCCGCAGGAGCAGGGTCGCCGGCAGCTCCTTCATCACGCGGCGACGGCGCGGTCACCCGATCGCGATCCGCCCCTCGTCGGGCGCCTCGAAGCCGGCCACCATGGGAGCAGGGTCGTCTTTCCGCAGCCGCTCGGACCCAGCAGGGCCAGCACCTCGCCGGCCTCGACGGAGAGGGTCGCGTCCACCACGCCGCGCGGCGCGGGCGTATCGTCAGGCCCATGGATCTGCTCGAGCGTGTGAGGCTCCTGCTCCCGACGGGGGGGTTCGCGGCCGGAACCGCCGGCACCGTCGCCGACGTCTGGTGCGAGGGACGCTGCATGGTCGAGATCGACGGCCCCGCCGGCCCGAGCTACGTCGAGGTGGACGTCAGCGCCCTCGAGCGCCTCGAGAACAGCTGACCGGCGCCTGATACCCCAGCCGAAGCGGGATCAGGCGCTGGTCCCTCAACGGTCAGGCGTACTGGACGAGGACGAGCAGGTTGCCCTCGCTGTCCTCGAACCAGGCGGCCCGGGAGCCGTCGCTCTCGGTTGCGACGCCGTCCACGGTCTGGAGCGCCGGCGTCCGGTATTCCTCGAACGCCACCCCGCGCGCCCTGAGCGCCAGGACCGCCGCGTCGATGTCCGGGACCTCGAACCCGGCCTGGGTGTGCCCGCCGCGATCGCCGCCGGAGGTCGGGAAGACGAACAGGCCCGACCCCCCGCCGCACTCGTACCTCACCCCCGCCGTGCGCTCCCGCTCCGGCGTCAGGCCGAGCGTCCCCTCGTAGAACTGCCGTGCGCGTCCGAGGTCCGTGGCGGGCAGCGCCGCGTGGACCCGACAGGTGTCGAGCATCGGTCCTCCTCTGGTTCGTGTCGATTCCGCCGAGGGCGCGGCGGGCCGCTGCGCCCTCGTTCGTCCCCTCAGACCACCGTGGCGCTCGCGAGGATGTCGTCGCGCGAGAGCTTTCCGACCAGGGCGGGGTGCGTCTCGGCGACATGCCGCTCCACCTCCGCCATCAACTCGTCGTCGTCGTCGCCACGGGCGACGAAGCGGTCCTCGCAGCTGCACTCGAACATCAGGGCCATCGAGGCTCCTCTCGGTCGGGTGCGGCGATCGTCCAGGCCGGCCCTTTCGCGGACCTTTCGCCGGCATTACTAAGCTGGTGCGCGATGGCCCCGACGGGCGCCGTGAGGATCCAGCTCTGCGGACGGCTGGTCGTGAGGCTGGGCGACCAGCGGGTGGAGGACGCCCTGCCGGGGGGCAAGGGCCGGCTCCTCCTCGCCTACCTGGTGCTCGGCCGCGCCCGGCGCACGACACGCGACGAGCTGCTCGAGGCCGTCTACGGCGACCAGGCCTCCACCGACCATCACGCTCGCCTCAGCGTGCTGCTCTCGAAGCTGCGCCTGGTCATCGGGCCCGAGCGCGTTTCGGGACGTTCCGAGATCGAGCTGGTCCTGGAGCGGGACGCCTTCGTGGACGTCGAGGCGGCCCTCGAGGGCGCGCACCGCGCCGACTACCACGTCGCCACCGGCGAGTGGGCGGAGGCCTGGGGGCCGGCGGGGGTCGCCTACCATGTCGCCAGCCGGCCGCTGCTGCAGGGTCACGACCGGCCGTGGCTCGACGAGTGGCGCCGGCGCCTCGACGATGTGGCGGTGCGCGGGCTCGAGTGCCTCGCCGCCGCGCGGCTCGGCAT
>JAWVEW010000166.1:0-4411 GCA_033856495.1 Miltoncostaeaceae bacterium
GGCCGGCCCGGGCGCCGTTCGTTCGACGACCGCCTCGGTGACCTGATGGGCTCCGCCGGCCGCCGCCGGACCGACCTCTGCCTGGCGGTCATGCTGCTGGACGAGTTCCCCTCCGAGGCCGACACGCGCGGCCAGCGTGCCGGCGAGCGGCTCCTGCGCGAGGTCGCGGCCGCGCTCGCCGGCCAGCTGCGCGGGGAGGACGTGCTGGCGCGCTCGGGCGGGCGGGAGTTCGCGGTGGCGTTCGCCTCATCGGACATGAGCGGCGCGGCCTCGCTGGCCCGGCGCCTGCGACGCGCCCTGCCGCCCGGGGCCACGGCCTCCATCGGGATCGCCGCGTGGCGGGCCTCCGAGCGACCTGAGGAGCTCCTACGGCGCGCCGAGCACGCGCTCTCGGAGGCCAGGCGCGGCGGACGCGACCAGGTGGCGATCGCGCCGTAAGGGGCGGTGAGCCCGGCCCGCGTCAGGCCGCCGGCCGGATGAGGCAGGCGTCGTGCGCGGCGGGCGCGACCCGCAGGCGCCCGACCGGGCGCCCCGCGGCGTCCATGACGCAGAGGGTCCCCACGCTCAGCGAGGGCGAGGCGGCCCAGCCCCAGCCGGCCGTCACGTTGTAGGAGCCGCTCGGGACGGAGGCCGCCCGCAGCAGCCGGCCGTCGTCCTGGGCGTGGACGCGCAGGGAGCCGTCGTCGCCGCTGGTCACCAGGGCGACCGCGCCCGAGAAGGCGATGTGCTGGGGCGGCGCGTCGGCGTCGAGGGCCAGCACCGGCTCGGCACGGGCGGCGTCGTAGACGGCGATCCGCCCGCGGTCGCCCGAGCTCACCCAGACACGGCGCCCGCCGGGCGCCACCGCGACGTCGTGGGCCAGGAAGGGCGGGCGGATCCGCCGCAGCAGCCGGGGCCGTGCCGGGTCGCGGAGGTCGACGAGGGCGATCTCGGCGGCGGTGCCGCCGAGCGCGGTCCAGAGGCGCCGGCCGTCGGGGGAGATGCCGACGTGGCGCGCGGGGCCCCCGAGATCGAGACGGCCGACGATGCGGCCTCGCGCCACGTCCACGGTCACTAGCTCGCCGCGCCCCGAGTCGGTGACGTAGGCGAGCGGCGAGTCCCGTCGCGCCGCCGTGTAGCGGGGCTCCGCCATCCCGCGCACGACGCGCGCCACGCGCATGCCCGGGCCGTCGATCAGGGAGAGCGCCCCCTCGTCGGTGTGGGCGACCACGGCGAGCCCCGCTCCGGCGCGCTCGATGCTGCGCGGCCCGGGCAGGGTCGCGATCCGCCCGCGCACGCGGCCGCGCAGCAGGTCCACCGCGACCACCTGCGACCGGGTGTCCGCCGTCACCAGGGCCGTGGGCGCGAGCCCCCCGGCGAGCGCCAGCGCCGGCCGGACGGCGGCGAGGAGCAGCGGCGCCCCCGCTGCCAGCAGCAGCTCACGGCGGGTGAGCGGCGTCTGCAGGACCTCCATGACGCCCCCTACGCGCCGGCCGGGCATCCGCGTCCCGAACGAGCGCGCTGGGCGGTGCACTAAGCTGCCGCGCTGATGCGGATGGACCTCCTGCGCGCGCTGGCCGAGGCCGCCGGGCCGCCCGGCCGGGAGGATCGCGTGCGCGCGATCGTGCGGCCGGAGCTGCAGGAGACCTGCGCCCGGGTCGAGCAGGACCCGCTGGGCGGGCTGGCGGGCTTCCGCTCCGGCGGCGGCGGGCCTCGGCTGATGCTCGCCGCGCACATGGACGAGATCGGCCTGATGGTGACCCACGTGGAGGAGCGCGGCTTCCTGCGGGTCATCCCGCTGGGCGGCTGGGACCCCCGGACGCTGGTTGGCCAGCGGGTGCTGGTGCAGGGACGCGAGGACCTCCTCGGCATCGTCGGCACGACGCCGGTGCACCTCCTGGACGAGGCCGCGCGCTCCAGGGTGCCGAAGCTCGAGGACCTCGCCGTCGACACCGGGCTCCCGGCGGAGCGGGTCCGCGAGCTCGTGCGGGCCGGCGACACCGTCACCCGCACCCGGACGCTCGAGCCGCTGGGCGACCTGCTGACCGGCAAGAGCCTGGACGATCGCATCGGCCTCTTCGTGATGCTGGAGGCGCTGCGCACGGCCGGGCCCACCCGTGCCGAGGTGGTGGCGGCCGCGACGGTGCAGGAGGAGGTCGGGCTGCGGGGCGCCCGGGTCGCGGCCACGCGCATCCGCCCGCAGGTCGGGCTGGCGATCGACACCTGCCCCGCCGACGACGGCCCGGGGACGCCCGCCTCGGGGCCGAGCACCCGGCTGGGCGCGGGCGCGGCGATCCGGATCATGGACGCGAGCGCGATCGGGTCCTCCGCCCTGATCGAGCTGCTGGTGCGGATCGCCGAGGACCGTGAGATCCCCCACCAGTTCCACGTCTCGGACCGCGGGGGCACGGACACCCAGGCCCTGCAGCTGTTCGGCGACGGGGCGGTGGCCGGCTGCGTGTCCATTCCCACGCGCTACGTCCACTCCAGCGTGGAGGCCTGCCATCCGGCGGACATCGAGGCCGCGATCGCCCTCGTGGCGGGTCTCGTGGAGCGGGTGGACGAGCTGCAGACGGCGGATCGCTGAGACGGCCGGCGGCCTGACCCCCGAGGCGGCGCGCGGGGCGGACGCCGGTCAGGCGTTCTTCAGCGCGATGTTGCCGATCCGCTGCGCCGCGGTCTCGCAGGCGTCGATGGCATCCTCGAGCGTCTCGAAGATGTCCTTCCAGCGGATGATCGTGATCGGGCTGACGCCCTCCTGCTCGAAGAGCGCGGCGATCGCCCCGCGGACGATGCGGTCGCCCTGGTCCTCGAGCCGCTTGACCGCCACCAGATCGACCTCCACGTCCTTCAGGCGGCGCAGCTTGGCGAGCGCGGCGCAGAGCGCCTCGGTGGCCGAGACCAGCACCGCGCACTGCTCCATCGCCTGCTCCATGGGGGCCTCGACCAGGTAGAGCCCCAGCAGGTCGCAGGCGTGCTCGACGTGGTCGACCACGTCGTCGATCGCCCCGGCGAGCGCGTAGATGTCCTCGCGGGCGAAGGGCGTCACGTGATCGGTGTTGAGGCGGCGGATGATCTCGCGCGTGAGACGGTCGCCCTCCGTCTCCATCGCCTTGATCTGGGCGTGAGTGACCCTGGCGTCCGGGTACTCGCGGAAGAGCTCGGCCGCCCGGCGGCTGGTCAGCAGGGCGTTCGCGCCGGCCTGGACGAACAACTCGTAGAACTCGTCCAGCCGCGGCGGCAACCCGAGGCTCATGGGTCTTCTTCCGTCGGGATCGTGTGCGCGGATCAACGATACGAGCCCCGAGCGCGTCCGCGCGAGCCTGTTACCTCTCTGTAACCGGCCCGGCCGTCCGGCGGCCGCGCCGCGGTCAGGGCTCCTCGCCCGACGGCGCCACCAGCCGGTAGCCGACGCCGGGCTGGGTGAGGATCTCGACCGCCGCCCCGGCGGCGGCCAGGCGCCGGCGCAGGCGGCTGACCGTCACGTCCACGGTCCGGTCGCCGCGTGCCATCGAATGCCCCCATACCGCCCGATGGATCGCCTCGCGGCGCAGCGTGCGCCCCACCGAGGCTGCCAGCACCGACAGCAGCTCCCGCTCGCGGCGCGTGAGCTCGAGCTCGCGACCCTCCCAGAGCACCTCCGCCGCCGCCGGGTCGACGGTGAGCGCCCCGACCGTGAGCGGGCCCCGCGGCTCCGCGCCGCGCCGGCGCAGGGCGCGGGTTGCCCGCACCGCCAGCTCGCGCTCGCCCATGGCGCCGCTCAGCACCTCGTCGGCGCCGGCCTCGATGAGGGCGGCCGCCTGGGTCGAGGACGGCGTCGAGAGCCAGCCGATGATCGCCAGCTCCGGGTTGTCGCGTCGCAGCCGCGCGACCCGCTGGGGGCTGAGGACTCCGGGGTCGAAGAGGATCGCGGCGGCGGCCTGGCCGGACGGCCAGCGCTCGGGCTCGGCGCGCGCGGGCGTGCGCAGGATCCAGCCCCCGCTGGCGAGGGTCGCCGTGAGGCGCCGGGCGGCGGGGTCGAGCGGCGACGGGAGCAGCAGGACCACCCTCGGTCCGGACTCCGGTCGACGGACCTGCTCCGGCCGTGATGGACCTTCGTCGTCGGGCGAGCTCACGTCTCCGTCGTCCGCCGCCGGCGGCGCGGCGGGCCAGTATCCGGTCTCCGTCCTCATCGGGGCACGGCGCATCTCCCAGCACGAGCAGGGCCCACCCGTCGAGGATCGGGCCAGTGCCCGGACCTGTGGGTAACGGATTGGTGGCGATCCGGTGTCGAACCGGATAACCCGCTCGACGCCACATGCGGAGCGAGTTCGAAGACGCCTGCTACACAGAAGGCTCTGCTTCGTCTACGCGGCGCCAGCGACCGTCCGCAGGGGGGCCGTCCCCTGCCACCGGGTCGAGCGCCTGGCCTTAAGCCCTCGACGGAGTCGGG